>NZ_SSXI01000093.1 GCF_004803405.1 Nocardioides sp.
AGCCGACCGGTGCGGTGCTCGCGCTCCGTCCCGGACAGCGGCTGCGACTCGGCGTGCCGACGTCCGGCCTGAGGTCCTATCTGGCGGTGCGCGGCGGCCTCGACGTCGCACCCGTCCTCGGCTCGCGTTCCCGCGACACCCTCTCCGGAATCGGCCCAGCCCCGGTCGAGCCCGGCGCGCGGCTGCCGATCGGCACGGCGATCACTGGGGAGATGCTCGTCGACGCCGTCCCGCCGCAGCAGTACGACGGCTGCCCGGTCCTGCGCGTCGTCCGCGGCCCCCGGGAGGACTGGGCAGCAGATGCCGACCAGCTCGTCTCGCACACGTGGCGGGTGAGCCCGGCGACCGACCGCGTCGGCGTCCGGCTCGAGGGCGGGGTCCTGACGCCGGACGCCACGAAGGGCGATCTCCCGAGCGAGGGCGCGCTCCGGGGCGCGATCCAGCTCCCGCCGGGCGGCGCGCCGGTCGTGTTCGGGCCGGACCATCCCGTCACGGGGGGCTATCCGGTCATCGGCGTCGTGGTCTCGGCCGACACCGACCGCCTCGCCCAGCTGCGGCCGGGGGAGACCGTCCGGTTCCGGTGGGTCTGACGGGCTGCAGGAATCGCCGGTTAACCGGTACTTCCTGCACTTCCCAGCCGTTGCAACGCCCCAGAAGTGCAAGTTTCGCCGGTTAACCGGCGATTCCGTCAGTGCGCGGCCGCACCCCGAGCAGGCTCGACCAGCTCCACCAGCACCCCGCCGGCGTCCTTGGGGTGGATGAAGTTCACACGGCTGTTGGACGTGCCGCGCTTCGGGACGTCGTAGAGCAGGCGCAGGCCACGCTCGCGCAGGGTCGCGCTCACGGCGTCGATGTCCTCGACGCGGTAGGCCAGTTGCTGCAGGCCGGGGCCGTTGCGGTCGATGAACTTGCCGATCGTGGAGTCGGGGGAGAGCGGCGCGAGGAGCTGGATCATCGGCCCAGCGGTGTCGTCGCCGGAACCCGGGCGGACCATCGCCTCGCGGACGCCCTGTTCCTCGTTGGTCTCCTCGTGGGCGACGGTCATGCCGTAGGTCCCGGTGTAGAAGGCGATCGCCTCGTCCAGGTCCGGCACGGCAATGCCGACATGGTCGATCGCGGTGAACAGGTGCTGCACGTCGCTCAGGCTCATGGCGCACATTGTGCCCATCGGCCGGCGGTGGCCCGGGTGTGCGTCCGTCTCCGGAGGCTGTGACGAGCGCCTCAGTGCGGCGCCGCCGAGACCCCTCGCAGCCCCGGGCTACCCGCGAGTACAGTCACAAAGGTTCACCCGTTACTCGTTCACGGAGGCAGCATGTCCGAGTCCACGCCCAGCGTCATCGTCGCCGGCGCCCGCACCCCGATCGGTCGCCTCAGTGGCGGTCTCAAGAGCCTGTCCGCCGCGGACCTGGGTGGCGTCGCCATCAAGGGCGCGCTGGAGAAGTCGGGCGTCAGCCCGGACCAGGTCGACTACGTGATCATGGGTCAGGTCATCCAGGCCGGCGCCGGCCAGAACCCCGCACGCGTGGCCGCCCACAAGGGCGGCATCCCGATGAGCGTCCCCTCGATCACGATCAACAAGGTCTGCCTCTCGGGCCTCAACGCGATCGCGGTGGCCGACCAGCTGATCCGCGCCGGCGAGGTCGACGTCGTCGTGGCGGGCGGTATGGAGTCGATGACCAACGCCCCGCACTTCCTCCCGAAGTCCCGCGAGGGCATCAAGTTCGGCGACGTGAGCCTCGTCGACTCGATGGCGTACGACGCCCTGTTCGACCAGTTCACGCAGCAGGCCATGGGTCTCCTGACCGAGGAGTGCAACGGCGCCGCGCAGAACCTGACCCGCGCCGAGCAGGACGAGTTCGCCGCCCAGTCGCACCAGAAGGCGGCCGTGGCGTGGAAGAACGGCGTCTTCGACGAGGAGGTCGTGCCCGTCGAGATCCCGCAGCGCAAGGGCGAGCCGGTGGTGGTCCGCGAGGACGAGGGGGTGCGTGGCGACACCACCGCCGAGTCCCTCGGCAAGCTGCGTCCGGCGTTCTCCAAGGAGGGCACCATCACCGCGGGATCCGCCTCGCAGATCTCCGACGGCGCGTGCGCCGTGGTCGTGATGAGCAAGGCGAAGGCCGAGGAGCTCGGCCTCGAGTGGCTGTGTGAGATCGGTGCCCACGGCCAGGTCGCCGGTCCCGACTCGACCCTCCAGCTCCAGCCGGCCGCCGCCACGGCGAAGGCCTGCGAGAAGGAGGGCATCGCGCCGACCGAGCTCGACCTGGTCGAGTTCAACGAGGCGTTCGCCGCGGTCGGCATCTCCTCGGCCCGCGAGCTCGGCCTCGACGACTCCATCGTCAACGTCAACGGCGGCGCGATCGCTGTCGGCCACCCGGTCGGGATGTCCGGCGCCCGCGTGGTCCTCCACCTCGCGCTCGAGCTGAAGCGTCGCGGCGGTGGGCTGGGCGCTGCCGCCCTGTGCGGTGGCGGTGGCCAGGGCGACGCGCTGATCGTGCGCGTTCCCACCAGCTGACCGGCGTGGACCCAGTAGCCACCGCCGCCCTCGGTCCCTGCGATGGCTGACGGCTCCTCCGGCAAGGGGGACGTGCCAGGGCGCAGGTCGGCGGTGGCTGCCGTTCCCGAGCTCGTCGAGCAGGCCCGGGCGGGCCGGCCCAGAGCGGTCGGCCGGCTGATCTCGCTGGTCGAGGACTCCTCGCCGGCGCTGCGTGAGGTGATGGCTGCGCTGTCCCCGCACACGGGCCGTGCGCAGGTCGTGGGCCTCACCGGCGCTCCCGGGGTCGGCAAGTCCACGTCGACCAGTGCTCTCGTGGCGGAGCTGCGGCGTCGCGACCGGCGCGTGGGCGTCCTGGCAGTCGACCCGTCCTCCCCCTTCTCCGGAGGCGCCCTCCTCGGCGACCGGATCCGGATGTCCGAGCACGCGACGGACCCGGACGTCTTCATCCGCTCCATGGCCGCCCGAGGTCACCTGGGAGGGCTGGCCTGGGCCACGCCCCAGGCGCTGCGGGTCCTCGACGCCGCCGGCTTCGACGTGATCATCGTGGAGACCGTCGGTGTGGGGCAGAGCGAGGTCGAGATCTCGCGGCTGGCCGACACCACGGTGGTCCTGCTCGCGCCGGGGATGGGGGACGGGATCCAGGCCGCCAAGGCGGGCCTGCTCGAGATCGGCGACGTCTACGTCATCAACAAGGCCGACCGCGACGGCGCCGACCAGGTGCGCCGCGACCTCCGCTCGATGCTCGCGATGGCCGAGCGGCCCGAGGGCGCCTGGCGGCCGCCGGTGCTGAAGACCGTGGCCTCCCAGGGGGAGGGTGCTGCCGACCTGGTGGACGCCCTCGACCAGCACCGGGCCCATGCGGAGGCGAGCACCGAGCTCGCCCGGCGTCGTACCCGGCGCGCCCGCGACGAGATCGAGGCGATCGCGCTGACCGCGCTTCGCGAACGATGGGGATCCCTCGGCGACGGCGACCGCCTGGACTCCCTGGCCGCGTCGGTCGCGGCCGGCGAGGCGGACCCCTACACGGCGGCCGACGCGCTGCTCGCCCACGTCACCTGATGCTGCGGTCCGTGCGCCTACGTTGTCAGCATGGCGACGTGGGAGGACGTACGACGGCTCGCGCTGGCGCTGCCCGAGACCACCGAGAGCAACAACGGCTGGCGGATCCGCGAGAAGGCGTTCGCGTGGGTCCGGCCGCTGCGCAAGAAGGACGTGGCCGACCTCGAGCAGCTCGGCCGTGAGGTGCCCACCGGCGAGATCATGGGCATCCGTGTCTCCGACGACCTGGAGAAGCGGGAGCTGGTCGCCAGTGAGCCGGACGTGTTCTTCACCATCCCGCACTTCGACGGCTGGCCCGGCGTGCTCGTCCGGCTCGACGCGATCGGTGTCGAGGAGCTCGAGGAGGTGCTCGTCGACGCCTGGTTGGTCCGGGCGCCGAAGCGGGTCGCGAAGGCCTTCCTCGAGTCCCGCGGCCTGGCCGGCTGACCGAGTGCCGTCACTTCGCCCGAAGCGCCGCAGGGCTGGGAGGATGGAGCCGTGAAGGACGTCGTCATCCTCGGCTCGACCGGCTCGATCGGCACGCAGGCGCTCGATCTCGTGCGCGCCAACCCCGACCGGTTCCGGGTCGTCGGGGTGACCGCAGGAGGCAGCAACCGCGAGCTGTTCGAGAGTCAGGTGGCCGAGCTGTCAGCCGTCTGTCCAGGCCTGTTCCACGGCCTCGGCGAGGAGGCGAGCGTCGAGGCCGCCCAGCTGGGCTGCGACGTCGTGCTCAACGGGATCACCGGCGCCGTCGGTCTCCGACCCACCCTCGCCGCGCTCGACGCCGGCAACACGCTGGCGCTCGCCAACAAGGAGTCGCTCGTCATGGGCGGCCCGCTGGTCCTCGACCGGGCGAAGCCCGGTCAGATCGTGCCGGTCGACTCCGAGCACAGCGCGCTCGCGCAGTGCCTGCGCGCCGGCGCGCCCGACGAGGTACGACGCCTGGTGCTCACGGCGAGCGGCGGCCCCTTCCGCGGGCGGAGTCGGGCCCAGCTCGCCGGCGTCACACCGGACCAGGCGCTGGCCCATCCCACGTGGGACATGGGCCCGGTGATCACGATCAACTCCGCCACGCTGGTGAACAAGGGCCTCGAGGTGATCGAGGCGCATCTGCTCTTCGGGATCCCCTTCGAGCGGATCGAGGTCGTCGTGCACCCGACGAGCGTGGTGCACTCGATGGTCGAGTTCGTCGACGGCTCCACCCTCGTGCAGGCGAGCCCGCCCACCATGCTGATCCCGATCGCGCTCGGTCTGGCGTGGCCCGAGCGGGTTCCGGACGCGGCGCCCGCGGTCGACTGGACCAGGGTCGAGACCTGGGAGTTCATCCCACTCGACGACGAGGCGTTCCCCGCCGTGGCCCTCGCCCGCGAGGCCGGCTCCCGAGGCGGCACGGCGCCCGCGGTGTACAACGCGGCGAACGAGGTCGCCGTGGAGGCCTTCCGCGACGGCCGCCTGCCGTTCACCGGGATCGTCGACGTGGTCGCCAGCGCGGTAGCCGATCACGACGTACCCTCGAACGTGCAGCTCTCCCTGGACGACGTCCTCGCGGCCGACGCGTGGGCCCGGGAGGCTGCTTCCCGCACCATCGCCGGCTCCACCGGCTCTGACCGAGGACGCTGACAGCACCGAAATGACCGCTCTCCTGTACACCCTCGGCGTCCTCGTCTTCGCCGTCGCGATCCTCGCCTCGATCGGCCTGCACGAGCTGGGCCACATGATTCCGGCGAAGCGGTTCGGCGGGAAGGTCACGCAGTACTTCATCGGTTTCGGGCCCACGGTGTGGTCCAAGCAGGTCGGGGAGACAGAGTGCGGTCTCAAGGCGATCCCGCTCGGTGGCTACGTGAAGATCGTCGGGATGCTGCCGCCGCCGGCAGCCGAGGACCTCGTCGAGGACGTGGAGGTCGATGCGGACGGCAATCGGGTCTTCAAGGTGCGCAAGTCCAACACCGGCATGTTCACCCAGCTGATCTCCGATGCTCGCGCGGCCGAGTGGGAGCGGGTGCAGCCCGAGGACACCGAGCGGCTCTTCTACAAGATGCCGTGGTGGAAGAAGGTCATCGTGATGGCCGGCGGGCCCTCGGTGAACATCCTCATCGCGTTCGGCATCTTCGCGGCCGTCTTCGCGACCTACGGCAACGCCGGTGACCCCACGGTCGAGACCACGATCGCGCAGGTGCAGGGCTGCGTGCTCCCGGCCGAGGAGGACGGCCGCGAGTGCACCGAGGAGGAGGTCCGCGACTCCCCGACACCGGCGTATACGGCCGGCATCAAGGCGGGCGACCGGATCGTCGCCTTCAACGGCGTCGAGATCACCCGATGGGACCAGGTGCAGGACCTGGTCCGCGCCAACGGCAGCGACCAGGCCGAGATCGTGATCGAGCGTGACGG
This sequence comes from Nocardioides sp., assembly GCF_004803405.1. Lineage (GTDB taxonomy): Bacteria > Actinomycetota > Actinomycetes > Propionibacteriales > Nocardioidaceae > Nocardioides > Nocardioides vastitatis. The sequence goes on from NZ_SSXI01000093.1 coordinate 5,921, forward strand.
TCGCGAGCAGACCATCCGGACCGCCACCGTCGTGGACCTCCGCGACGTCGGTCAGGAGGAGAAGAAGCACGTCGGCTTCCTCGGCATCGTCCCGGTGTCGCATCCCACGACGGGCGGCCCGCTCTACACCGTCGGCCAGATGGGCCACATGACCGTGGAGGTCGCGCGGGCCATCACCACCTTGCCGGTGAAGGTCTGGGACGTCGCACAGGCGATCGTGGGCCTGGAGGAGCGCGACCCCGAGGGTCCGGTGAGCATCGTCGGCGGCGGGCGCCTCGCCGGCGAGACCGCCGCGCACGACGAGATCGCGACGACCGAGAAGACCGTCTCGCTGCTCATGCTGATCGGCGGCTTCAACTTCTTCATCGGCATGTTCAACTTCGTGCCGCTGCTGCCGCTCGACGGCGGCCACATCGCCAGCGCCCTCTGGGAGGGGATCCGCAGGGGATGGGCCCGGCTCTTCCGCCGGCCCGACCCGGGCTACGTCGACGCTGCCAAGCTGCTGCCCATCGCCTACGTCGTGGCCTCGGTCCTGCTGGTCATGGGTGTGGTGCTGATCGTCGGCGACATCGTCGTGCCGCTCCACCTCGAGTCCTGACCAGCCGGCCGGCAGGGCGCGGGGAGCGGCTCCCCGAAGCGGCCCGACAGCCCCGCGGAAAGTAGTCTTGGGCCATGACCGAGATCAGCCTGGGCATGCCGGCCGCGCCGCCGCCGGTGCTCGCCCCGCGCCGGAAGACCCGCCAGATCCAGGTGGGCAAGGTCGGTGTGGGCAGCGACCACCCCGTCTCGGTGCAGTCGATGACCACGACGCTGACCTCCGACGTCAACAGCACGCTCCAGCAGATCGCCGAGCTCACCGCCGCCGGCTGCGACATCGTGCGGGTCGCGTGCCCCAGCCAGGACGACGCCGAGGCGCTGCCGGAGATCGCCCAGCACAGCCAGATCCCGGTGATCGCCGACATCCACTTCCAGCCGAAGTACGTCTTCGCCGCCATCGAGGCCGGGTGCGCGGCCGTCCGGGTCAACCCCGGCAACATCAAGAGGTTCGACGACCAGGTCAAGGAGATCGCCCAGGCCGCCAGGGACCACGGCACCTCGATCCGGATCGGCGTCAACGCCGGCTCACTCGACAAGCGGCTGCTGGAGAAGTACGGGAAGGCCACCCCCGAGGCGCTGGTGGAGTCCGCGGTCTGGGAGGCGAGCCTGTTCGAGGAGCACGGATTCCGCGACTTCAAGATCTCGGTCAAGCACAACGACCCCGTCGTCATGGTGCGCGCCTACGAGCTGCTCGCCGAGGCCGGCGACTGGCCGCTCCACCTCGGTGTCACCGAGGCCGGCCCCGCGTTCCAGGGCACCATCAAGTCGGCGACGGCCTTCGGTGCCCTCCTCTCACGAGGCATCGGCGACACGATCCGGGTCTCCCTCTCCGCGCCGCCGGTGGAGGAGGTCAAGGTCGGCATCCAGATCCTCCAGTCGCTCAACCTCCGACCGCGCAAGCTCGAGATCGTCTCCTGTCCCTCGTGCGGGCGCGCCCAGGTCGACGTCTACTCGCTCGCCGAGAAGGTGACCGCCGGCCTCGACGGGCTCGAGGTGCCGCTGCGCGTCGCCGTCATGGGGTGCGTCGTGAACGGTCCGGGCGAGGCCCGCGAGGCAGACCTCGGGGTGGCCTCCGGCAACGGCAAGGGCCAGATCTTCGTGAGGGGCGAGGTCATCAAGACCGTGCCCGAGGCCCAGATCGTCGAGACGCTGATCGAGGAGGCGATGAAGATCGCCGAGACGATGGAGCCGGTCGAGGGTGCCGAGCCGTCGGTCTCCATCTCCTGAGCCGATCCGCCCGCAGAGCCTGCTGACCGCCTAGGCTCGTCCCGTGTTGACGACACGGCACGGCGTGCGCGCACTCGCGAGCGCCGACCTCGACGCGTTCCTGGCCCTGGCCAACCGGGACCCGGTCGTCAACGTGTTCGCGATCCATCGCGCCCACACGACGAGCCTGGAGCCGAGGTGGCTCGGCGGCGAGATGTGGGGCAGGTTCGAAGGTGGGCACCTCGTGGCGGCCTGCCACGTCGCGGCCAACCTCGTGCCCGTGGAGGCAGGGGAGGACGACGCGCTGGCCTTCGCCGAGCGTGCCCTTGCCCGGCGTCGTACGGCTTCGACGATCGTGGGACCGCAGGACCCCGTACGCACCTTCTGGGGACAGGTCGGACCGCACTGGGGGAACCCGCGCGACGTCCGGTGGGACCAGCGGCACCTCGCCATCGACAGCTCGCCGCTGGTCAGGCCCGACCCGCAGGTCCGGGCGAGCTGCCGCGACGACATGGACACGCTCTACCCGGCCTGCGTGGCGATGTACACCGAGGAGGTCGGTGTGTCCCCTGAGGACGGCGGGGGAGCCGACCTCTACCGGGCCCGGGTCACCCAGCTGATCAACCGCGGCTGGTCCTTCGTCAGGTACGACGCCGGCGAGCTGGTGTTCAAGGCGGAGGTCGCCTGCGCGACCGCCGACGCGGCACAGATCCAGGGCGTCTGGGTGCCGCAGCACCGGCGGGGCAGTGGCCTCGCGACCGCGGGGATGGCGGCCGTGGTCGAGCAGGTCCGGGCCCGGATCTCGCCGACGGTCTCCCTCTACGTCAACGACTGGAACCACGCGGCTCGCAAGGCCTACGAGCGGGTGGGGTTCGTGGAGACCGCTCGCTTCGCGACCGTGATGTTCTGACCCGACCTGCTCGACTCGGCTGAGACGGTCTGTCCCGATCCGACGGGGACAGCATCTGGTTCGCAGTCACCGAAGCCCCCGCCGTAGGCTTCGGCACGTGCTGATGCGGATGTCGACCCTGTTCCTCCGGACCCTTCGCGACGACCCCTCGGACGCGGAGGTCCCGAGCCACCGGCTGCTCGTGCGGGCCGGCTACATCCGTCGGGCCGCCCCGGGGATCTACTCCTGGCTCCCGTTGGGTCTGAAGGTGCTGCGCAAGGTCGAGGCGATCATTCGCGAGGAGATGGACGCGATCGGCGCCCAGGAGGTCAGCTTCCCCGCGCTGCTGCCCCGGGAGCCCTACGAGGCGACCGGCCGCTGGACCGAGTACGGCGACGGCATCTTCCGGCTCAAGGACCGCAAGGACGCCGACTACCTGCTCGGTCCGACCCACGAGGAGATGTTCACGCTCCTGGTGAAGGACCTCTACGGCTCCTACAAGGACCTCCCGCTCAGCCTGTACCAGATCCAGACCAAGTACCGGGACGAGGCGCGTCCCCGCGCCGGGCTGCTGCGCGGCCGCGAGTTCACGATGAAGGACTCCTACTCCTTCGACGTCGACGACGCCGGCCTCGAGGCGTCCTACGTCCGGCACCGCGAGGCCTATGTCCGGATCTTCGATCGGCTCGGCTTCGAGTACGTCATCGTCAAGGCCACCTCCGGTGCCATGGGCGGCTCCCGGTCCGAGGAGTTCCTGGCGACCGCGGCCGTGGGCGAGGACACCTATGTCCGCTGCACGAAGTGCGACTACGCCGCGAACGTCGAGGCGGTCCGCGTGCGCGCACCCGAGCCCGTTCCGTACGCCGACGCGCCGGCCGCGCACGCCGAGGACACCCCCGACACCCCGACCATCCAGACCCTGGTCGACCACCTCAACGAGAAGTACCCCCGCGAGGACCGGCCCTGGGCTGCGGGCGACACGCTCAAGATCGTGCTCGTCGTGCTCAAGCATCCCGACGGTACGCGCGAGCCGCTCGCCATCGGCGTGCCCGGTGACCGCGAGGTCGACCAGAGACGCCTCGAGGGCCAGCTCGAGCCGATCGAGGTCGAGCCCATGGACGCGGCCGAGATGGCCAAGCACCCCTCGTTGGTGAAGGGTTACATCGGGCCCGGCGTGCTCGGCGAGGAGAGCGAGTCCGGCATCCGCTACGTCGTGGACCCGCGGGTGGTCGACGGCAGCCGCTGGGTGAGCGGGGCGAACATCTCCGGCCAGCACGTCATGGACCTGGTCGCCGGCCGTGACTTCGCCGCCGACGGCATCATCGAGGCCGCCGACGTGCGCGACGGCGACGCCTGTCCCAACTGCGAGGAGGGCGCGCTCGAGTCGGCCCGCGGCATCGAGATGGGTCACGTCTTCCAGCTCGGCCGCAAGTACGCGGATGCGCTGGGCCTCCAGGTGCTCGACGAGAACGGCAAGCTCGTCACGGTGACCATGGGCTCCTACGGCGTCGGGGTCACCCGCGCGGTCGCGGCGATCGCGGAGAACAGCCTCGACGAGATCGGCCTGTGCTGGCCGCGCGACGTCGCCCCGGCCGACATCCATGTGGTGGCCGCCGGCAAGGACGCCGCTGTGTTCGCCGCGGCTGAGGAGCTGGTGGCCAAACTGGTCGACGCGGGCCTCGACGTGCTCTACGACGACCGCACCGGAAAGGTCAGCCCCGGCGTGAAGTTCAAGGACGCCGAGCTGATCGGCGTGCCGACCATCGTCACCGTCGGACGCGGTGTCGCCGACGGCACGATCGAGGCCAAGGATCGTCGCACCGGCGAGCGCACCGAGCTGCCGATCGACGGGGCCGTGGCCGCCCTGGTCGACATCGTCCGCCCGTGACCGGTCTCGACGCCGTCATCTTCGACTGGGGCGGGACGCTGACGGCGTGGCACGACGTCGACTTCCACGCCGAGTCGTTGGCGCTCGCCCAGGCGGTCCTCGCGACCCCCGACAGCTCTGATGACCACCACGTGTTCGCGGAGCGCCTGCACAACGCCGGCAGCGTGATCTGGGGGAGGAGCCGCGACCACCATCAGAGCTCGACGATCGGCGACCTCTTCGACGAGGCCGGACTCCAGCACGACCCGGACCTGCTAACGGCGTACTACGAGTTCTGGGAGCCGCACACGCTCACCGATCCGGAGGTCAAGCCCCTCTTCGAGTGGCTGCGCGGCGAGGGGATCGCCGTCGGGGTGCTCTCGAACACGATCTGGCCGCGCGCCTGGCACCGTGGGTTCTTCGAGCGCGACGGGGTCGGCCACCTGATCGACGGCGACGTGTACACCAGCGAGATCCCGTGGACGAAGCCCTCGCCGAAGGCCTTCCTCGCGGCGATGGAGGCCGTCGGGGTCACCGACCCCGCCCGGTGCGTCTACGTCGGCGACCGGCTGTACGACGACGTCTGGGGCGCTCACAGCGCCGGGATGCGCGCCATCCACATCCCGCACAGTGCGATCCCTGCGGACCAGATCGGCCACACCGAGGGCGACCCGGACGCGGTCGCCCACCGGCTGTTGGAGATCCCCCGGCTGCTGGCGGCCTGGCGCTGACAGGTCGACGTCGGGGGCTGGGGCCGACCCCTCGTCGGCACCCCTGACTGCAGGCCTGACTGCAGGCCTGACTGCAGGTTTGTGCACTGCACATATATGAGGATCGCTAGGTAGAGACCGCACCGGCCCATGTGTTGCAGAATCGTGCACACGGTGATCGGCGAGCCCCACCTCTCCGCCACCCACTGACCGTTGTCCCCGGTCACAAACTGGTCCGCGACCCCGGCTTCGGGGAACGTCTCGGGAGTTCCCCGCTGGCCGAGGTTGCGGACCAGTTCCGTTTTTCGGCCGATGGCCGGTCCGGAGCTGCGCTGTCGGCGGGCCTCAGAGCCCGGGAAGCCGCTCCGGCGTCCCGCCGAAGCCCAGCCCGCGCACCGCGGCGTCCAGCAGGGCCCTGACCCCCCAGGCCCGGGCCTCACCTGTCGTGCTCGCCACCAGGTAGGCGTACGTCGACGCGGCCGCTTCCTCCAGCTGCAGCGCACGCGCCGCGACTGCGGCGGGGGAGCCGAGGTCGGCGGGGAGGTCGTAACCGGGCTCGGCGGCGACCGGCTCCGCACCGGCAGCGGTCACCAGGGCGGCGAGCTC
>NZ_SSXI01000169.1 GCF_004803405.1 Nocardioides sp.
TCGGGGCGCTGGCTCGACGAGGCGACGTCAGAGGTGCCGGGCGTGGTGCTCGGGGCCACGGCCGCCCGGCGGCTCGCGATCGACGACACCGCGGTCGCGCGAGGGGTGCGGGTGTTCATCGACGGTCGGTGGTTCGCGGTGGTCGGCGTGCTCGATCCGGTGGTACTGGCGCCGGAGCTCGACGAGACCGCGCTGGTGGGGGTCGGGGTGGCGGAGGCGCTCTGGGGCGACGACCTCCCCCCGACCCGGATCTATGCCCGCGCCGCACCCGACCGGGTCGGCGACGCACGCGACCTGCTCGCCCGGACCGCGAACCCGGCGGACGCCAGCGGCGTCACCGTCTCCCGCCCGTCGGATGCCCTGGAGGCGCAGGCCGCGGCGGACGAGTCGCTCACCACGCTGACCCTCGGGCTCGGCACGGTCGCGCTGCTCGTCGGCGCGGTCGGCATCGCCAACACGATGGTGATCTCCGTGCTCGAGCGACGCCGCGAGATCGGCGTGCGTCGCGCGCTCGGCGCGACGCGGGTGCAGATCGGTTCGCAGTTCCTGACCGAGTCCGTGCTGCTGTCGCTGATCGGTGGCCTGACCGGGGCGCTCCTCGGCGTGCTCGGCACGGTCGGCTACGCGCAGTCGCAGGGATGGGGTGTGGTGGTGCCCTGGACGCCGATCGGGCTCGGCCTGTCGGCGGCCTGCCTGATCGGGACGGTGGTCGGCCTCTATCCGGCGGCGCGGGCCGCGTCAGTGCCGCCGACGGAGGCGCTCCGGTCGGCGTGAGCGGCGAGGTGCGCGGCGAGGTACGCGGCGACCAGGTCGCCGAACACCCGCTGCCCGGCGACGTCGGGGTGCAGGCCGTCGTCGAGGTAGGTGAGCTTCACCCCTAGCATCGAGAGGTACGACGCCCCGTGGGCCTGCGACGTGCGCGCGAGCGTCGCGTCGACCGCCGCCACCCGCTCGGGGAGCCGGACGGGCGCGGGTGGCGGGCCCACCACCACGACCCGGTCCGGGGCGATGCCGCCGGCCCGCAGCTCCTCGACCAGGCGGACGAGTCCCGCTTCGACCTCGGCGAGCGGTTGGTCGGTGTCGTTGAGTCCGCCCTCGACCACGACGAGCTCGGTGCCGCCGCGGAGCGACCGGGGAGCGCGCGCGGCGTAGGAGACGTCGCCGCAGGCGCTGGCGCTCCTGCTGAACCCGCTGCCGGAGAAGCCGTCGACCCGGACCCGGCCGGGGAGCCGGACGGGCCAGGAGTCGCGCAGGCGCAGCCCGGCGCCCACCGCGTAGGAGTCGCCGATCACCAGCACCTCGCGACCCTCGCCCGTGACCAGGGCGGCGCGCCGCTCGGACCGCTCCGCCACACCGGCGCAGTGGTCGGGTCCGGCGCCGGCGCGAGCCCAGATCGTCGTACTCACCCCTGTGGTGAGGGCCAGCGCAAGCAGGCCCAGGAGGATGTGGCGAGTCACCCGCCCATGCTCCGTCGTACCTGACGAAAGCGTCGTGAAATCGGGGAACTCACGACCGTTTTGTCAGGTACGTCACCGGCCGGCCGGCTCCCGCACCCGGTCAGCCCGCCACAGCACCAGCATGGCGACGACCAGTGCGGCAGCCATCATCCCTACCGGGAGGGCCAGGGCGGCGCGGACGGCGTCGGCGATCGCCGGCGCCGCGGCGTCCCGGGCGTCGGGAGTGAGCGCCTGCAGGCCGCCGACACCACCGTCGAGCGCCGGCAGTCGCGAGGTCAGTCCCGCGGCGAGCAGCACCGCGACCAGCGCGGTCGTGACCGAGGTCGCGAGCTGGTTGAGGACGTTGATCATGGTGGTCCCGGAGGGGATCTCGTCGTGGTCGAGATGGCGGGTGGCGAGGGTCATCGTCGGCAGCATCGACGCCCCGGCCCCGGTGGTGCCGAGCATGAGGAACGGGACCAGCACCCAGTAGGACGTCGTCGCGTCCAGCAGCAGCGCGAAGCCGGCGTAGCCGAGTACGGCCATCGAGATCCCGGTGGCGACCACCCGCAGCGGCGCGACCCGGTCGACGAGGCGGCCGGCGACCTGGATGGAGAGTCCCGCGAGGACCGCCTGCGGCACCATCAGCAGCCCCGCGGTGGAGGCCGACTCGCCGCGCGCGACCTGGAAGTAGAGCGGGACCAGCAGCAGGGTGGAGAAGTAGGCGCCCGCGAAGAGCACGAGCACCAGCGCTCCCCCGCCCGTCAGCCGGCGGCTCAGCAGGCCCACCTGGAGCAGCGGGGTCGGCGTCCGCAGCGCGTGCCGGACGAACAGCGCCAGCAGCGCGAGGGACGCGACGACCGGCACCACCACCGCGGCGCGGACCAGCGACTCCTCCGCGAGCGAGGCGCCCATCACGAGAAGCACCATCGCCGGCGCCAGCAGGACCAGGCCGCGACGATCGAGTCGTGCGGCGTCGGCACGAGCGACGGTGGGCAGGTTGCGACGCGCGAGCCACAGCGCGACCAGACCGATGGGGAGGTTGATCAGGAACAGCCAGCGCCACGAGAGGTTGTCGAGCACCCAGCCACCCAGGGGCGGCCCGAGGACCGGGCCGACGAGGACCGGGAGGCCGAGCAGCGCCATCACCCGGCCGCGCTCGGTGACCGGCGCCGCGTGGAGGGCGAGCGTCATCGCCGCCGGCATCACGAACCCGCCGCCCATGCCCTGCACGACGCGGAACGCGATCATGCTCCCTGCGTCCCACGAGCAGGCGACCAGCACCGAGCCGACGGTGAACAGCAGCAGCGCGCCGAGGAACACGGTGCGGGCGCCGTAGCGCCCCATCGCCCACGCCGCCGCCGGGATGACCGCCGCGAGGGCCAGTGTGTAGCCGGTGCTCACCCACTGGATGACCGGGAGCGCCGCGCCGGTCTCCTGGGAGAGCCGGGCGAGCGCCACTGCTACGACGGTGACGTCGAGCGGGATCATCACGGTGCCCGCGACCACGGTGAGGGCGACGATCGTGGCGCGCCGGCTCGCCGGATCGGCCGGTGCAGTGCGGGCGACTGGGGGTGCGGTGGCTGTCATGACAGCCACTGTGCAAACTCAACTTAAGTTGAGGTCAAGGGACGGATCATGAGACCCCCGACACGGTCCTGCTCGGACGGCTTCGGCCTCGGACGGCCCTCAGACGGCGTAGGCCGCAAGGTCGCCGGCAAGCGCCTCCGTGGCGCGACCGGACACCTTCGTGCCGTCGGCGGTGTGCTCCATCGTGCCGATCTCACCGTCGCGGTGGATCCGGTCGATGAGGTCGCCGCGGGCATAGGGGACCAGCGCCGTGAACTCGACCTGCGGCCGTGGGAGGTCGGCCTCGATCGCGGCGATCGCCTCGGCGATGCCCTCCCCGGTCTTCGCGGACACCGCCACCGAGTGCGGCTCCCGCCGCGTGATCCGGTCGACCACCAGGGGGTCCGCCGCGTCGACCTTGTTGATGACCACCAGCTCGGGGATGTCACCGGCCTCGATCTCGGCGAGCACCTGGCGGACCGCGTTGAGCTGGCCCTCGGGGTCAGGATGGGAGCCGTCGACGACGTGCACGATCAGGTCGGAGTCGGCGACCTCCTCCAGCGTCGAGCGGAACGCCTCGACCAGCTGGTGCGGCAGGTGGCGGACGAAGCCGACCGTGTCGCTCATCGTGTAGACGCGGCCGTCGGCGGTCTGGGTGCGACGCGTGGTCGGGTCCAGAGTCGCGAACAGCGCGTCCTCGACGAGCACGCCCGCGCCGGTCAGGCGGTTGAGCAGCGACGACTTGCCGGCGTTGGTGTAGCCCGCGATGGCGACCGAGGGGATCTCGTTGCGGCGACGCTCCTGGCGCTTGGTGTCGCGGGTCCCCTTCATCACCTTCAGCTCGCGGCGGAGCTTGGCGATCTTGTCGTTGATCCGCCGACGGTCCGTCTCGATCTTGGTCTCACCGGGTCCGCGGCCGCCGATGCCGCCACCGTCGGCACCGACCCGGCCACCGGCCTGGCGGGAGAGGTTGCCACCCCAGCCACGAAGACGCTGCTTCATGTAGCTGAGCTGGGCGAGCTCGACCTGCGCCTGGCCCTCGCGGGACTTGGCGTGCTGGGCGAAGATGTCGAGGATCAGCGCGGTCCGGTCGACGACCTTCACCTTGACCCGGTCCTCGAGGTTCCTCAGCTGCGACGGGGCGAGCTCGCCGTCGCAGATCACGGTGTCGGCGCCGGTGGCCAGGACGATCTCGGCCAGCCCGTCGACCTTGCCGCGGCCGATGAAGGTCGCGGGGTCCGGGGACTGCCGGCGCTGGTAGATGGCGTCGAGCACCTCCGACCCGGCGGTCTCGGCCAGCAGCGCGAGCTCGGCCATGGAGTTCTCGGCGTCCTGGACGGTGCCCTCGGTCCACACGCCGACGAGGACGACCCGCTCCAGTCGGAGCTGGCGGTACTCGACCTCGCTGATGTCCTCGAGCTCGGTGCGGAGTCCCGCGACCCGGCGCAGCTCGTGACGCGCGGCGAGGTCCATGTCGCCGGTCGTCGGGTCGTCGACCGGGTCGGCGTACCCCGACTCCCAGGCGTCGTCGGTCGGCTCTGTGTCGATCGCGGCGACCTCGATCGGGTCGACGTCCAGATCCTCAGGGTCGTCCCAGCCCTCGGTGGCCCGCAGGGCGTCGGCGAGGGTGAAGTCTTCAGCGCGGTTCGTCATATGGCTCTCAAGCCTAGGTGTCTGCATACAGGAGTTGAAACGTCTTTTCGGCTCGGGGTGTTCCCTGGTCCGCACCACGGCTGGTCCAGACTCGTTGCGTGCCCCCACGTCGTACGCCGCCCACCACCGGGGCCGCGGTCGTGCTCGGCGCAGCGATCGTGGTGCTCGCGCTGTCGCTCCGCTCCGCCATCGGCAGCCTCGGCGTGCTGCTCCCGACGGTCCGCGAGGCCCTGGACTTCGCGCCCGCCGGCGTCAGCGTGCTGACCACGCTGCCGCCCCTCTGCTTCGCCGTCATCGGCCTGGGCACCGGGCGACTGGTGCTCCGCTTCGGGGTGCACCGGGTTGCCGTCGGGCTCCTCGCGGCCGTCGCCACGGGCCTAGTCGCGCGCGCACTGACGGACTCGTTCGCCCTCTTCCTGCTGGCGACCGTGGTGATCATGGCCGGCGCTGCGATCGGGAACGTCGTGCTGCCGCCGCTCGCCAAACAGCACTTCCCGCACCGGGTCGCGCTGATCAGCTCGTTGTACGGCGCCGCCGTGGTGGGCGGCGGCTCGCTGGCGTCCGCGCTGACGGTGCCGATCGGCGACGCGACCGGCAGCTGGCGGATCGCGCTGGGCGGCTGGGCGGTGGTCGCCTTCATCGGGATGGCGATGTGGCTGCCGACCGCGTTCCGCGACGAACGGCCCGTCGAGGACACCAGACCGAAGTCGCACCGGATCACCCTCGGCGACGTGGCCCGGACCCGACTCGGACTGGCGTTCCTCACCTGCTTCGGTGTGCAGTCGTCTCAGGCCTACGTGCAGTTCGGATGGTGGGGCGAGATCCTCGCCGACGCAGGGGCGGACGACGCGCACGCCGGGGCGCTGCTCGGCGTGATCACCGGGATCGGGATCCCGGTGACGCTCGGCCTCCCCGCCCTGATCCGGGTGACCCGGGGCGGGATGACCCTGCCGATCATGTTCGCCTGCTGCACCGTCGCGGGCTGGGTCGGCGTGATCGTCGCGCCGCTCGCCGTCGGCGGCTGGCTGTGGGCCGTGCTGCTCGGCATGGGTGGCGGCGCGTTCACGTGGGTGCTCGCGATGATCGCCTCGCGCAGCCGCACCGCGGAGGGCACCTCCCAGCTCTCGGCGCTGACCCAGGGCGTGGGCTACCTGGTGGCCGCCGGCACCACCTTCGGCGTCGGACTGCTCCACGAGCTGACCGGCAGCTGGACCGCGCCGCTGGCCGGCACCGCGGTGCTCGCGGTCGGGATCGGGCTGGCGGGCGCGGTGATCGCTCGGTCCGGACCCCTCGAGGAGCACCTGCCGGACCGAATCCGGGCGTGACGGATGCAGCGACCGGCTACTTCGGGGGCATCCGGATGCCGCCGTCGACGCGGATCACCTCGGCGTTCAGGTACGGGTTGGTGATGCACTCGACGACCATGCTCGCCAGCTCGTCCGGCCGGCCCAGCCGCTTGGGGAACAGCACGCTCTCGCCGAGCTTGGCCTTGAACGCCTCGGCCTGCTCGCCCTCGCCGTAGATCGGGGTGTCGATCAGGCCCGGTGCCACCGTGTTGAGGCGGATGCCCGCGGCGGCAAGGTCCCGCGCGACCGGGAGGGTCATCCCGACGATGCCGCCCTTCGACGCGGAGTACGACGCCTGGCCGATCTGCCCGTCGAAGGCCGCCACGCTCGCGAGGTTGACGATGGCGCCGCGGCAGCCGTCCTCGTCCGGGTCGTTCTGGCTCATCGCCGTCGCCGCCTGCCGAACCATGTCGAAGGTCCCGATCAGGTTGATCTGGATGACCTTGGTAAAGGCCTCCAGCGAGTGGGCCGACTCCAGCGTCCCGTCACGCCCGATGGTGCGCTGCGCCCAGCCGATGCCGGCGGAGTTCACCACCGCGCGAAGGGGCGCGATCTCGGTGGCGGCCTTCACTGCGGCGGCGATCTGCTCGGTGCTGGTCACGTCGACCTGGGCGAAGACGCCGCTGATCTGGGCGGCCAGGGCCTCGCCCTTGTCGGCCTGGAGATCGGCGACGATGACGGTGGCGCCCTGGGCGGCGAGCTGGCGGGCCGCGGCCGCGCCGATGCCCGAGGCGCCGCCGGTGACGATGGCGGAGGATCCGGTGAGTTCCATGCGCCGGAGCGTACCGAGAGGCGGTTCCGTCGGTGCCTACGGTCTGGTGACGGTCGCTGCGCGACCTCCTCGACCTGCGGCGACTGACCGGCGGCTACAGGGTGGTCGTGCCCTGGGCGACGATCTCGGCGGGGCCGGTCATCACGATCCGGTCGTCGGCGGTCCAGATGATCCGCAGGGTGCCGCCGGGGAGGTCCACGCGGTAGGCGGTGTCGCGCACTCCCCCGTCGGGCCGGTCGGCCAGGGCCGCGGCGACCATCACCGCACAGGCCCCGGTGCCGCAGGACCGGGTCTCTCCCGAGCCCCGCTCGTGGACCCGCATCGCGACGTGGCCCGGCGCCCGTCGTACGACGAACTCCACGTTGACCCCGTGGGGGTAGACCGCCTCGTCGTGGACGGGCGGGTCGAGCAGCGGGCCCACCTCCGCGAGGTCCGCGCCGTCGTCCAGGAAGGCCACCGCGTGCGGGTTGCCCATGTCCACGTGCAGCGCCCGCCAGGTCCGGTCGGCCACCGACACCGTGGTCTCCCCGAGCACCTTCGGGGTGCCCATGTCGACGGCGATCTCGCCGTGGGCGACACCGCCGGCGAAGGTCAGCACCTTCACGCCGGCCCGGGTCGCGACCGGCACCGGGGCCGAGGGGTCGGCGAGCCCGTGCTCCGCCAGGTAGCGGCCGAAGACCCGCACCCCGTTGCCGCACATCTCGGAGAGCGAGCCGTCGGAGTTGCGGTAGTCCATGAACCAGGTCGCGTCCTGGCCACCGCCGTCGGGCACGAGCTCGGTCCGGACCACGCGCAGGACGCCGTCACCGCCGATGCCGGCGCGCCGGTCGCAGATCGCCCGGACCCGCTCGGCGGTCAGCTCGGCATGGATCGTGCCGTCGTGGTCGGGCAGCACGACGAAGTCGTTCTCGGTGCCGTGCCCCTTGAGGAAGGGGTACGACGCCACCAGCTCACGGCTGGACATAGAGCCGCTCCTCGTACGAGCTGCCGTAGTACTCGTCGAGCACCTCGACCGGGACCTCCGGAGCCTCGAACCGCGACGCCAGGACCGCGCGCCGCGGCACGACCGCCTCGGGGTCCCACGTCTGCGGGTCCCACAGCCTCGACCGCAGGAACGCCTTCGCGCAGTGGAAGAAGACCGCCTCGATCTCGACCACGACGGCCAGCAGCGGACGGTGGCCCTTGACCACCATCTCGTCGAAGAACGGCGCGTCGCTGACGAGGCGGGCACGGCCGTTGACGCGCAGCGTGTCGCCACGGCCCGGGATCAGGAAGTTCAGCCCGACGTGGGGGTTGGCGAGGATGTTGCGGTAGCCGTCGGCTCGCCGGTTGCCCGGCCGCTCCGCGAGCGCGATCGTCGTGCCGTCCACCACGTGCACGAGCTGCCCCGACGGGTCGCCCTTCGGCGAGGCGTCACAGCGTCCCTCGGCGTCGGCGGTCGCCATCACGCAGAACGGTGCGGCGGCCAGCCAGTCGCGGTCGACGTCGGTGAGAACGGACCGCTCCTTGGCCGCTGCCCGCTCGGTCGGGGCGCCGAGCAGCGTCGTCAGCTGCTCGGGAGTGCGGATCTCGGTCCAGCCCGGTGCCGTGGTCACCCCACAAGGGTAGGTGTCAGTCCGGATCGACCACCATCGCAGATCCCCCGCCACGTCTCCGCGGCTCGGCCACCGCGGTCAGCATGCCGCCCGGACCGACCTCGATCGCGGCCACGGCGCCGATCTCCGACGCGCTGGATCCCGGTGCTCCCGCGACCGCGAACCGGTGCCCGTACCCGGCCAGCGCGGCGCCGTACGCGTCGACGAACGCCTGCTCGGCCGTGACGGCGGCAGTGTTGCGCTGGGAGGCCCGCGGCGCGGCGACGGCCGCCGGCAGGCCCATCCCGAGGTCGAGCCGGTTCAGCAGGACCTGGAGGACCGTGGTGATGATGGTGGAGCCGCCGGGCGAGCCCAGCGCCAGCACCGGCTCGCCGTCCTCGAGCACGATCGTCGGCGACATCGAGCTCCGCGGCCGCTTGCCCGCCTGGATCCGGTTCGGGTCGGCCGGGTCGTAGACGGTCGAGAAGTCGGTCAGCTCGTTGTTGAGGATGAACCCGCGGTCGGGCACCACGATCCCGGAGCCGCCCGTCTGCTCGATCGTGAGCGTGTAGGCGACGACGTTGCCCCACCTGTCGGCGGTGGTGAGGTGCGTCGTCGAGACGCCCTCGGTGTCGCGCTCGTCCGCGGTCTGCGGGTCGGCGGTGGCGCACACGCCGTCGTACGACGTCACGTCGCCGGCCGGGACAGGCTTGGCGGCCGCGGCCTCGGGGTCGAGCTCGCAGGCCCGCTCCTTGGCGAAGGTGTCGTCCAGCAGCGCCTCGGTGGGCACGTCGACGTAGGCCGGGTCGCCGACGTACCTGCCGCGGTCGGCGAAGGCGAGCGCGGTCGACTCGAGGTAGTGGTGCAGCGCCTGGCCCGGGGTCATCGACGACAGGTCGTACTGCTCGAGGATGTTGAGCGACTCGCCCACGGTGGTGCCGCCCGAGGACGACGGTGCCATCCCGTAGACGTCGTACCCGCGGTAGCCGACGCGGGTCGGGGCCTGGACCAGCGCCTCGTAGTCCGCGAGGTCGCCGGGCATCATGCTGCCGGGCGGCACCGGCAGGTCGGTGTCGCCGCTCAAGGGCGGCTCCTGCACCGTGGCCGAGATCTCGGCCGCCAGGCGGCCCCCGTAGAACCAGTCGACGCCCTTGGCGCCGAGCTGGCGGTAGGTCCGGGCGAGGTCGCGGTTGCGGAACGTGCTGCCCACCTCGGGCAGCCCATCGCCGAGGAACAGCTCCTTCGTGCTGGTGAAGGTGCGGAACCGGTGGGCGTTCTCGCTCGTCTGCAGGCGGAACGTCTCGTCCACCACGAACCCGCGCTGCGCCAGCGCCGCCGCCGGTGCCAGCGCATCGGACAGCGAGAGGCTGCCCCAGCGATCGAGTGCCTCGTCCCAGGTCGCCGGCGTGCCGGGCACGCCGACCGAGACGCCGCTGGTGACCAGCTCGGGGCTGAACCGGTAGGGCCGCCCCGTCGACGGGTCGATGAAGGCATCCGGCTGCATGTCGGCGGGTGCGGTCTCGCGCCCGTCGATCGTGGTCACCTCGCCGGTGGCCGCGTCGTAGTGCACGAAGTAGCCGCCCCCGCCGATGCCGGCGCTGTAGGGCTCGGTGACGCCCAGTGCCGCAGCGGTCGCGACGGCCGCGTCGACCGCGTTGCCGCCGCGCTCGAGGACCTCCAGTCCGATGGCCGAGGCATACGGGTCGACCGAGCTCACCGCCCCACCGTGGCCGATCGCCGTCGGCGTCTTCGGTGGTGCGGGGTTGGGCGGGTCGGCGACCGCCGGCGCACCGGGCGCTGCCGCGAGGGCGAGGGCAGCGACACCCGCAGTGGCGCTGGCGGTCAGAGTGGCGAGGGTACGGCGCATGGTGACCTCCCGAGATCCGAAGCCGTTCCCTTTACCTTGCCGGGCCTGTCAAGGCCCGGCCCAGGACCTAGCGGGCAGGTTGGTCCTCCCCGCCGCCCGACTCCCGGTCCTCCTTCAGCGCACCGACCACCCGGTAGCGCGCGGCGATGAACGCCTTGTTCTGCGTCGCCTCCAGCAGCTCCAGGTCGAGCCGTCGCGGGAGCAGCTGGCGGCCGGCGCCGAGGGTGACCGGCGCGAGGTAGGCGACCACCTCGTCGAGCAGCCCGGCGTCGGCGAACTGCCCGGCCAGGTCTCCGCCACCGACCACCCACACGTCCTTGCCGTCCGCGGCGGCCACCAGGTCGTCGTACACGGTGGTGACGTCGCCCTTCGCGAACCGGATGTCGGCGCCCGGGACCGGCACCAGGTCGCGGGAGGTCATCACCCAGGCGGGCATGGAGTAGGACCAGGACTCCCCGGTCCGCTCGGTGTGGGCGAGGACCCACTCGTAGGTCGTCGACCCCATCACGATGGCGCCGATGCCCGAGATGAAGTCCTCGTAGTTCAGTGCGCCCCCCGCGTCCTGGTCCTGGCGCATCAGCCAGTCGAGAGAGTCGTCCGGGTCGGCGATGAAGCCGTCGAGGGTGGTGGCGGTGTAGTAGATCGCCCGGGTCATGTGGTGCCTCCTTCGGCGTCGATCTCGGTGTCGGTCTCCCCCAGCTGGCGGCGCAGCCACATGATCGGGTCGCCGTCGTCGGTCCGGACGCCGGCGGCACGGAGCAGGTGGCGGGCCAGCTGGCGCCGGTGTGCGGCGTAGGTCAGTACGTGCGCGATCACGCTGCTCAGCACGAAGCTCTCGGGCGGGTCGCACAGCGCGTCGACGAGCCGGTCGTTCCACGCCCCGCGGCGGTCGATGTCGCGCACGGCCGCCAGCCAGCGCGGCGCGACCGCGTCGTGGCGCTCGAGCAGCGAGGCCGCCGTCGGCGCCCCGTCCCGGGAGGGCGCGTCCAGGCCCTCGATCGAGGCCAGCCAGATCTCCTTGGTGAACACGTGGTGCTCGAGAACGTCGGCGATCGACTCCTCAGGTCCCTCCCACGAGGTCACCGTGTTGGCCGGCAGCCGGGGCTTCGACCACTCCTCGCCGGCCAGGCCCTTGGCGAGCTCGATCAGGTCTCGGGTGTCGTCCAGGTCGTGGTGGACGAGCTGCTCGGTCACCGGGTTCATCGCCTGCTCCTGCGTGTGCACCCACAGGTGCATCGGTGGGTGGAAGTGGATGCCGTTCGCGGCGGGCAGCCAGTGGCTCGCACCGCTGTCGGCCGCGGCCGCGCTCGGGGGATGACCGAACGCCCGCGTGAACGCGCGGCTGAACCCCTCGACCGACTCATAGCCCGCCGCCCACGCGGCATCCGTCACGGTGGCCCCGCGGCGGATCTGCCAGGCCGCGCGCTCGAGCATCACCCGCCGCCGCATGGCGACCGGCGCCTCCCCGGCCTCGCGGGACAGCATCCTGCTGAAGTGATACGGCGACGCGTAGGCGCCGTCCGCCATCTCGCCCAGCGTGCGGTTGCCCTCGTCGAGCACGGCGTCGAGGAGCTCGCGGAGGCGGTCGCGGCCGGGCCTGGTCATGGGACCAGTGTGTCGCTGGTCAGCGGGTCGGCGCCTGACCGATCTTGCGCAGCGCCTTCGCGACCCGGGCGGGGTCGTCGTGGTCGACCCAGGTGATGCGGCTGTCGTCCTTCCACCACGCCAGCTGGCGGCGCGCGAACCTGCGGGTGGCGATGACGGTCCGCTCCTGCGCCTCCTCGAGCGACATCTCGCCGTCCAGGTGCGCCAGCACCTGCCGGTAGCCGATCGCCGAGGAGGCGGTTCGCCCCTCGGCCAGGCCCTCGTCTCGGAGCCGGCGGACCTCGTCGACCAGCCCGCCCTCGAACATCTCGCGCACCCGCTGCTCGATCCGTCGATCCAGGACGTCGCGGTCGATCGTCACGCCGATCTGCACGGTCGCGGGGTCGAGGTACTCCTGGACCGGAAGCGTCGCGCTGAACGGCCGGCCGGTGATCTCGATGACCTCCAGTGCCCGGACGATGCGGCGGCCGTTCTCGGCCTCGATCCGTCCGGCGCTGGCCGGGTCGAGCTCGCGGAGCCGGTGGTGGAGCGCCTGGCTGCCGACGCTCTCGAGCTCCTGCTCGAGGCGCTCGCGGACCGCCGGGTCGGTGCCCGGGAAGTCGAACCGGTCGAGGATCGCCCGGGTGTAGAGGGCAGAGCCGCCCACCAGCACCGGGGTCACGTCGCGTCGCCGTAGGTCGGAGATGACCTCGCGGGCCCATCGCTGGAACTCGGCCACCGTCGCCGGCTCCCGGACCGAGATCGTGTCGAGCAGGTGGTGCGGGATCCCGCGCCGCTGCTCGACCGGCAGCTTCGCCGTACCGATGTCCATGCCGCGGTAGACCTGCATCGCGTCGGTGTTCACGATCTCCCCCGCGAGTGCCTCGGCGAGGTCCAGGGACAGGCTGGTCTTGCCGCTCGCGGTGGGGCCGACGATCGCCACGATGGGCTTCGGTGCAGTCGGCATGGGCTCAGTCTCGCAACTCCCCGGAATCCGAGGGACATTCCCCTCGCGCGATCGCTTGTAGGGTGACGGCCGTGCGAGACCCCGCGACCGGCCAGAACCGGTTCGTCGTCGTTCCGGCCGCCTACGTCTTCCTCCTGCGGGAGGTGCCGGGCGGCATCGGAAGCGAGGTGCTGCTGCAGCTGCGGCAGGGCACCGGCTACATGGACGACCACTGGGCGGCGGCGGCGGCCGGGCACGTCGAGCGCGGCGAGACCGCCGAGGACGCCGCCCATCGTGAGGCGCTCGAGGAGATCGGGGTGAGCGAGCTCGCGCTGGCGTTCGCCACGGCGATGCAGCGGACCGCACGCGACCTGCCCATCGACGAGCGCGTCGACTTCTTCTTCACCGCCCGGTCCTGGCGCGGCGAGCCCCGCATCGTCGAGGGCGCGAAGTGCGCGGACCTGCGGTGGTTCCCGCTGGCGGAGCTGCCGGACCCGGTGGTACCCCACGAGCGGTTCGTGCTGGAGGGGCTCCGCCGCGGCGACCTGGCGCCGCTCACGCACTTCGGCTTCTGACCCCCGGTTGAACCGGGCGGTCGCGGATACCTCAAGGCCAGGTGCTCCCCGGCGATCCGACCCCGCCGCCCCCGGGTCGAGAGGGAGGAGCGAGGACAGAGATGACCGAACAACCGACCGATCAGCAGACCGAGCCTGAAGGCGAGTCCGGACGGATCGACCCCAACGTGGACGCGGGCCAGAAGCTGCCGCCGCTGCCCCGGCCCACCGTCGAGCCACAGGCACCGCCCCCGGGCGGCCCGCACGCGGTTCCCGGAGTCGGCGGGGACGGCGCTTACTCGACCGCGGCCCGCGACCCGAACCCCGACCACAACCCGGCCACCGACCATGAGCTCCCCGAGGAGACCAGGCAGCGGGAGGACACCGACACGGAGGCGACCAAGGGCAGGGCCGACCAGGTGACCCCCGACGAGGAGTCGCCTGCCTAGTCCCGCCTAGGCCTGGCCGGTCCTGGCCGGTCCTGGTTAGGACTCGGTCAGGTACCGCCGACCGCGGCATGGAGGTCGCCCGTCCGGGCGACCTCGCGCAGCTGCCGGTCCGCCCGGTCGGCGACCGGGTTCGCGCCCGCCCGGCCCGCGAGCTCGACGAGGGCGTAGAGGT
>NZ_SSXI01000193.1 GCF_004803405.1 Nocardioides sp.
CAGCAAGCTGCCGCCGGCGCCTCCCGCCGCGCTGCCGGCCGATGGGATCTGGCCGAGCGCGTCTCCGGCGCAGAAGCGGGCAGCAAGCTGCCGCCGGCGCCTCCCGCCGCGCTGCCGGCCGCTTGGATCTGGCCGAGCGCGTCTTTGGCGCAGGCGCTACTCGTCGTCCTCGAGGCGGAACCCGACCTTCATCCCGACCTGGAAGTGCTCGACCTCGCCGTCCTTGATCTGGCCCCGGACCTGCGTGACCTCGAACCAGTCGAGGTGCCGGAGGGTCTGGCTGGCGCGCTCGACGCCGTTGCGGATGGCCTGGTCGATGCCGTCCGGGGACGTGCCGACGATCTCGGTGACGCGATAGGTGCGGTTGGACATGTCAGCAGCGTACTGGTGATCAGCCGAGCGCGTCTGCTGTGCGGATGGAGGGGACGTAGGCTGGGGGCATGTCCATCCACCGGCCGTTGCGCGTGCGGGAGGAACCGGCCATCCGCATCACGACGGCCGGCGCCGACCCGCAGGCGGACCTGTCGCGCCGCCAGCGCAAGTACGTCATCGCGATGACGATCCGCTCGCTGTGCTTCGTCGCTGCCGCGATCACGGGCGCGGCCGGCCTGGTCTGGGTATGGCCCTTCCTGATCCTCGCCGCCGTCGTGCTTCCCTACGTCGCCGTGGTCATGGCCAACGCCAACGACAGCCGCGCCACCGAACTGCCCCTCACCGGCGGCGGAGACGCCCAGCGCCAGCTCGGTCCCGGGAGCCATGGAGCCTGACATCTGCTCGGCCAAGGGCTGCCGCAACCCCGCCGCCTGGCAGCTGCTCTGGAACAACCCCAAGCTGCACACGCCCGACCGCCGCAAGACCTGGCTCGCCTGCGAGCAGCACCGCGAGTCGCTGGAGCACTTCCTGGGCGCGCGAGGATTCCTGAAGGAGACCCTCCCGCACCAGCCGGCGGGGTGAGCTCAGCCGCCGATCGCGGACATCGGCCGGTCCGGCTGCAGGAAGCTCGGGTCGTCGATGCCGTGGCCGGGGGCTTTCCCCCACATGGCGGTCCGCCAGCGCTCGACGATGTCGTCGTCGGAGGCGCCTGCCCGCATGGCGAGCCGGAGGTCCGACTCCTGCCGGGCGAACAGGCAGTTGCGGACCTGGCCGTCGGCGGTGAGCCGGACCCGGTCGCAGTCGCCGCAGAAGGGCCGGGTGACTGACGCGATGACCCCGACCGTGGCCGGTCCCCCGTCGACCAGGAACAGCTCGGCGGGCGCGCTCCCCCGTGGTTCCTCGGCAGGAGTGAGCGTGAAGGTCGAGGCCAGGGAGACGAAGATCTCGTCGGCGGTGATCATGCCGTCGCGGCTCCACCCGTGCTGGGCGTCGAGGGGCATCTGCTCGATGAAGCGCAGCTGGTAGCCGCGGTCGAGGCACCACTGGAGGAGCTCGGGCGCCTGGTCGTCGTTCACACCGCGCAGCAGCACCGCGTTGACCTTCACCGGACCGAGCCCGGCTTCCTCCGAAGCGGCGAGACCCTCGATCACGTCGTCGAGCCGGTCCCGGCGGGTGATCTCGTGGAACGTCTCGCGTCGGACCGAGTCAAGGCTCACGTTGACCCGATCCAGGCCCGCCGCCGCAAGCGCGGCGGCCGTCCGCGCCAGGCCGAGCGCGTTCGTGGTGATCGACATCTCGACCTCCGCGTCGACCGCACGGACCCGGCGGACGATGTCGACCAGACCGCGTCGGACGAGCGGCTCACCACCGGTGAAGCGGACCTCGCGCACTCCGAGGCGCTGCGTCGCGACGGTGATCAGCCGCACCACCTCGTCGTCGGTGAGCTGGTCGTCGGTCGGCAGCCAGTCGAGCCCCTCCGGCGGCATGCAGTAGGTGCAGCGCAGGTTGCAGCGATCGGTCAGCGACACCCGGAGGTCGGTCGCGACACGCCCGTGACGGTCGATCAGCGGCAGCACCCGACCAGCATAGGCCCGGCACGTCTAGTCGCGAGCCGGATCGTCGTCGGGCGAGCACTGGTCATACGGTTGTCACGTGCGTGACTGGCTGGCGTCGTGGCGGTTCCTGGTGAGCCGACGCTGGCTGCTGTTCTTCCTGGCCATCGTCATGGTCGGCTACGGGACGTGGTGGCTCGGCGAGTGGCAGTTCGGCCGACTCGAGGACCGCAAGCAGCGCAACGCGGTGGTCCGGGCGAACGAGGACCGGACCCCGGCACCCGTCGCCGACGTGCTGGCGCCCGGTCAGCCCGTCGCGGAGGACGAGGAGTGGCGACTGGTCACCGCCACCGGGGAGTACGACGTCGACGACACCGTCGTCGTCCGCTACCGCACCCGCGACGGAATGCCGGGAGTGGAGGCCGTCGTACCCCTGGTGACCGACAGCGGGACGGCTGTCGTGGTGGACCGGGGCTGGCACCCCACCGACGACCCGAGCTTCGACCCGGCCGACCTGCCGGCTCCACCGGCCGGGGAGGTCACCATCACCGGCTGGGTCCGGGCGGACGGCACCGGCGACAGCACCGAGGTCACCGACCACTCCACGCGCGCGATCAACAGCGCCGAGATCGGGGTGGCCGCCGACCGCGAGGTCTTCACGGGCTTCGTCGCGCTGCGGTCGGAGAGCCCGGAGCCCGCGGAGCCGCTGGAGCCGGTCGAGCTGCCCGAGCTGGACGACGGACCCCACTTCTTCTACGGGCTGCAGTGGTGGTTCTTCGGGATCCTCGCGTTGGGCGGGTTCCTCTACCTCGCGTGGGACGAGCGCAGGAACGGCCCTCGCGGTGAGCGCGCGCGGAGCCGACGCCGGCGGTCGGGCGGGCCGTTCTCCCGTCAGAGCGAGCGGGTCATCCCGCCGTCCACCGGCACCATCGTCCCGGTCACGAAGGACGACGCCGGCGAGAGCAGGAAGGCTGCGACCCGACCGAACTCCTCGGGCGCGCCGTAGCGACGCAACGGGATCTGCTCCTCCCACCGGACCCTGGCGGCCTGGGGGTCACCGGTGGCCTCGTCGAGCTCGGCGACCCGCTCGGTGCCGATCCGACCCGGCATCAGGCCGTTCACGCGGATCCCCCGTGGCCCGAGCTCGTCGGCGAGGTCCTTGGCCACCATGGCGAGACCCGGTCGCAACCCGTTGGACACCGACAGCCCCGGCACCGGTTGACGGACGCTGGTCGACAGCACGAACGCGATCGAGCCGTCCTGCTCCAGCGCCGCGCCCACCTCCCGCGCCAGCCGCACGCCGCCGAGGAACACCGAGCCGAACGCAGCCACCCACTGCTCGTCGGTGACCTTCGAGACCGGGCCCGGCGGCGGCCCGCCGACGCTGATCAGCGCCCCGTCGAGTCGACCCCACCGCTCCCGGGCGGTCTCGATCAGCCGCCCGGGTGTGGCGGGGTCGGCGTTGTCGGCGACGACACCGACCACGGCGTCGCTGCCCGCGCGCCCGCCGAGCCCCTCGACCGCGGCGTCCACCGCACCGGGCTGCCGGCCGGAGACGACGACCGAGGCCCCCTCGGCGACCAACTCCTCGGCGGTCGCGCGGCCGAGGCCCCGGGTCCCGCCGGTCACGATGAACACACGGTCGCGCAGTTGCAGGTCCATGGCCCCGAGCCTAGGAGACGGGACCGAGCCTACGGCGCGACGTCCGGCTCCTCGATGAGCGCTTCGAGGCTCTCGGCGATGTGCGAGACCGGCACGACGTCGGGCGCACCCTTCCGCGCGGCGTCGGCGGTGTGGTCGTCCGGCTGTCGCTGGCTCTCGCGCTCCGCCTCGACCCGCTTCAGGTAGTGCTCCACCTCCCGGTCGCGCTGGGCGCCGTCCCAGCGGAGGTGGCCGCGGACGAGGTCCGCAACGTACGGCGCCGCGCCGACGCCACGGTCGAACGTCTCGATCGAGATCCGCATCCGGCGGGTCAGGATGTCGTCGAGATGGCGGGCGCCCTCGTGGGTCACCGCGTAGACGGCCTCGACCTGCAGGTAGTCCTCGGCGCCGGGCAGCGGGTCGCCCAGCTCCGGCTCGGCCGCGACCAGGTCCAGGACCTCCAGCACCAGCGACCCGTATCGCTCGAGGAGGTGCTCGACCCGGTTCACCGCGAGGCCGGACTGTCGCGCCAGGGTCCGTCGCTGGTTCCAGAGCGCCTGGTAGCCGTCCGCGCCGACGAGCGGGATCCGCTCGGTGACGCAGTCCCCCACCCGCCGGCCGAGCACCGACTCCAGCCCGTGCACCGCCTCGTCGACGGCGTCCGCCGCCATCACCCGGTAGGTCGTGTACTTCCCGCCGGCGACCACCACGAGCCCGGGCACGCTGTGCGCCACCGCGTGCTCGCGGGAGAGCTTCGACGTCGCTGCGTCCTCGCCCGCCAGCAGCGGCCTCAGACCCGCGTACACGCCTTCCACGTCGTCGCGGGTCAGCGGCACCTCCAGCACCCGGTTGACGTGCTCCAGCAGGTAGTCGATGTCCAGCGAGCTCGCCGCCGGGTGGTCCTTCGAGAGCTCCCAGTCGGTGTCCGTGGTGCCGATGATCCAGTGCCGCTTCCACGGGATCACGAACAGCACGGACTTCTCGGTGCGCAGGATCAGCCCGGTCTCACCCCTGATCCGGTCCCGTGGCACCACCAGGTGGATGCCCTTGCTGGCGCGCACCTTGAACTGACCCCGCTCCCGGGCCATCGACTGCGTCTCGTCGGTCCACACGCCGGTCGCGTTGATGACCTGCGAGGCCCGGATCGTGAACCGGTGCCCGGTCTCGAGGTCGATCACCTCCGCGCCGACCACCCGCTCGCTCTCCTTGACCAGGCCCAGCACGCGGGTCCGTGACGCCACCGCGGCGCCGTACGTGGCGGCGGTGCGGGCGAGGAACATGGTGTGCCGCGCGTCGTCGACCTGGGCGTCGTAGTAGCGGATAGCGCCCACGAGTGCGTCCTTGCGCAGCGAGGGGAACGCTTTGCGCGCACCGTGCCGGCTCAGGTGCTTGTGCAGAGGCACGCCGTCGCCGTACCCGCTGGCCCTGGACATCGCGTCGTACATCGCGACGCCGGCACCTGCGTACCAGCGCTCCCAGCCGCGACCGTTGAGCGGGTAGAGGAACGGCACGGGACGGACCAGGTGCGGAGCCAGCCTCTGCATGAGCAGGCCGCGCTCCTTGAGCGCCTCGGCGACCAGCCGGAAGTCCAGCATCTCCAGGTAGCGCAGGCCGCCGTGCACGAGCTTCGAGCTGCGGCTGGACGTGCCGGAGGCGAAGTCACGTGCCTCGACGAGCCCGACCGTGAGCCCGCGGGTCGCGGCGTCGAGCGCGGCGCCCCCACCGACGACGCCACCGCCGATCACCAGCACGTCGAGGTGCTGGGTGGCCATCCGCTTCAGCGCGGCGTTGCGCGCGCGAGGCGAGAGTGCGGCGGGGTTCATGAGGCTCCTCCGGTTGCCGGCTCAGACATCGACCCAGTCGAGGGTTCTCTCGACGGCCTTCTTCCACTGCGCGTACCCCTCGGCCCGCCGCTCCTCGCTCCATTGCGGCTCCCAGCGGGTGTCCTCGCGCCAGTTCTGGCGCAGCTCCTCGGTGTCGGCCCAGTAGCCGACCGAGAGCCCGGCGGCGTAGGCCGCGCCCAGCGCGGTGGTCTCCGGCACGACGGGTCGGCTCACCGGCACCCCCAGTACGTCGGCCTGGATCTGCATGCAGAGGCTGTTGATGGTGACGCCACCGTCGACCTTGAGCACCTCGAGCTGGACGCCGGAGTCGGCGCACATCGCCTCGGCGACGTCGCGCGACTGGTAGCAGATCGCCTCCAGCGTCGCCCGGGCGAGATGCGCGTTGGTGTTGAACCGGGAGAGACCGACGATCGCGCCGCGCGCGTCGGACCGCCAGTACGGCGCGAACAGGCCCGAGAACGCCGGGACGAAGTAGACGCCACCGTTGTCCTCCACCTGCCTGGCTAGTGCCTCCGACTCCGCGGCACCACTGATGATCCCGAGCTGGTCGCGCAGCCACTGGACCGCCGATCCGGTCACCGCGATCGAGCCCTCAAGGGCGTACACGCACGGCTCGTCGCCCAGCTGGTAGGCCGGCGTCGTCAGCAGGCCGGCCTTGGACCGGACGATCTCGGTCCCGGTGTTGAGCAGCATGAAGTTGCCGGTGCCGTAGGTGTTCTTCGCCTCGCCGGGGGCGAAGCAGACCTGACCCACGGTCGCGGCCTGCTGGTCGCCGAGGATGCCCGTGATCGGCACCTCGCCGCCGAACGGTCCGAGCACCCGCGTCGTCCCATAGGGTCCCGCAGCGGCCGCCGCCGAGGACTCCCTGATCCGCGGCAGCATGGAACGCGGGATGCCGAAGAACCCGAGCAGCTCGTCGTCCCAGTCAAGCGTCTCCAGATCCATCAGCATGGTACGGCTCGCGTTGGTGACGTCGGTCGCGTGGACGCCGCCGTCGGGACCGCCGGTCAGGTTCCACAGGACCCAGCTGTCGGTGGTCCCGAACAGTGCGTCGCCCCGCTCGGCCGCCTCCCGGACGCCGGGCACCTGGTCGAGGATCCACTGCAGCTTCCCGCCGGAGAAGTACGTCGCCGGCGGCAGGCCGGCGCGATGGCGGATCACGTCGCCGCGACCGTCCCGGTCGAGCGTCGCGGCGATCGCGTCGGTGCGGGTGTCCTGCCACACGATCGCGTTGTGGAGCGGCCGCCCGCTGCGGCGGTCCCACACGATCGTGGTCTCGCGTTGGTTGGTGATGCCGACCGCCGCGAGATCGCGCGCATCAAGCCGCGCCTTGCCCAGCGCGGTCTGAACGACTGCCGACGTGCGCTCCCAGATCTCGACCGGGTTGTGCTCGACCCAGCCGGCGCGCGGCAGCACCTGCTGGTGCTCCAGCTGGTGTCGCGCGACCTCGGCCCCACTGTGGTCGAAGACCATGAACCGGGTGCTGGTCGTGCCCTGGTCGATCGCCCCCACGAACTCCGCCATGCGCCAACTCTGGCACAGCCGACCGCCCCCTGTGGTGCAGGTGCGCGCCACGCCAGGCAAGCAGGGTCTTGACCTCAACGTAACTTCAGGTTTCACGATGGTGTCAACGCCAACTCGAAGGAGCATCCATGAACAACGTCGCACTCGTCACCGGCGGCAGCGCCGGCCTCGGCCGGGCCCTGGTCGCCGGGCTGGCCGAGCGCGGGTGGTCGGTGATCACCGACGCCCGGGACGCAGGTCGCCTCGCCAGCCTCGGCGACCTCCCGCACGCCGACCGGATCACGGCGATCCCGGGCGACGTCACCGACGCCGGGCACCGCGCTGCGCTGGCCACCGCCGTCGACGAGCATGGTCGACTCGACCTGGTCGTGCACAACGCCAGCACGCTGGGACCGGTCAGCGGCGACCGCCGGTTCCGGCTGCTCGCCGACACCACGCCCGAGGACCTCCGGCACGTCTGGCGGCACAACGTCGACGCCCCGCTCGTCCTGACCTCGCTGCTGCTGCCGGCGCTGGCGGCCTCGGAGGGGGTCCTGGTGTCCATCTCCTCCGACGCGGCCGTGGACCACTACCCGGGATGGGGGCTGTACAGCGCGTCCAAGGCCGCGCTCGACCACGTCACCTTGACCTTCGGCGTCGAGAACCCCGCTATCGCCGCCTACGCCGTGGACCCGGGAGACATGCGCACCGAGATGCACCAGGAATGGTTCCCGGACGAGGACATCTCCGACCGTCCCCTTCCCGAGACCGTCGTCCCGCACCTGCTCGGCCTGCTGCAGCGCCGGCCGCCGTCGGGGCGCTACCGAGCCGCCGACCTGCCGGCTGCCGCACCCGTGGCCCGCGAGGTGGCCTGATGACGCTGCTGTCCGAACGACCGGCCGTCCGCTTCCTCGCGCCACGGGACACCTTCGCCCCGGCGCCCGCGGAGCGGCGCGGTCTGCGTCGCGACCAGGTGCGCCTCCTCGTCGCCGACGAGGACCGGGGCCTGACACACACCAGCTTCGCCCATCTTGCCGAGCATCTCGCTCCCGGAGACGTCGTCGTCGTGAACGACTCCGCCACGGTCCCGGCCCAGCTCGACGCGGTGTCCACCAGACACGGGCCCGTCGTCGTACACCTCGCGACGGGGCTGGACGACGGCTCCTGGGTGGTGGAGGTACGACGCGCGCCCGATGCCGACCGGGCCGTGCTCGACGCCGAGGACGGCGACCTGCTCTCCGTCGCCGCCGGTACGACGTACCTCCGGCTGACCGAGCCGTACCCCGAGCCCGGCTCGTCGCCGACCCGGACGGGAAACCGGCTGTGGCGCGCCGTCATTGCCGACGGCGACCGCGTCCTGCGCGGGGTGGCCCGCCGCTACGGAAGACCGATCTCCTACGGCTACCTCGCCGACCGCTACCCGCTGGCGGACTACCAGACGGTGTTCAGCCACCGGCCCGGCAGCGCGGAGATGCCGTCCGCAGGCCGGCCCTTCACCGCCGACCTGGTGACCCGGCTGGTGTCACGGGGAGTGACGATCACACCGGTGACCCTGCACACCGGCGTCTCGTCGCAGGAGGCGGGCGAGTCACCGCAGCCGGAGTGGTTCGAGGTTCCGGGCTCCTCCGCCGCCGTCGTCAACGCGGCGCGGGCAGGCGGCGGTCGGGTGGTCGCCGTGGGGACCACGGTGACCCGCGCCCTCGAGTCTGCCGTCGTGGCCGCCGCCGACGGATCGGCGCGCCTCGTCGCACGCAGCGGCTGGACGACCCGGGTGGTGACTCCCCTCGAGCCGCCGCGCGTCGTCGACGGCCTGGTGACCGGCTGGCACGACCCGGAGGCCTCCCACCTGCTCCTCGTCGAGGCCGTCGCGGGCGCGGAGCTCGCGCAGCAGGCCTACGAGGCGGCCGTCGCGGAGGGCTACCTGTGGCACGAGTTCGGGGACTCCTGCCTGCTGCTTCCGCGCGCGGAGGGTGTCCGGCCCGGAAGGAGGGATCAGGGGGAATCCTGATGTACGGCGTCGGCGGCGTGAGGCAGGCTGAGAGTCATGACGACCGACGCCCCCCACGTCCGCACCACGTCCCTGGTAGCCGCCCGGGCGATCGACCTGCACAAGACCTACGGCTCCGGCGACTCCGAGGTTCGCGCCCTCGACGGCGTGTCCCTCGACCTCGCCGCCGGCCGCTTCACCGCGATCATGGGCCCGTCCGGCTCCGGCAAGTCCACGCTGATGCACTGTCTCGCGGCACTCGACACCCCGACCTCCGGGGAGGTCGTGGTGGGCGACGTCGCGCTGGCCCGGCTCAAGGACAAGGCCCTCACCACGCTCCGGCGTGAGCGGATCGGCTTCGTCTTCCAATCCTTCAACCTGGTGCCGACCCTCACCGCCCGCGAGAACATCGAGCTGCCGCTCAGCCTCGCCGGCCGCAAGCCGGACCAGGAGTGGTTCGACACGGTCATCGACACGATCGGGCTGCGCAACCGGCTGGGCCACCGTCCCTCGGAGATGTCCGGCGGCCAGCAGCAGCGGGTCGCCTGCGCCCGGGCGCTGGTGAGCAAGCCCTCGATCGTGTTCGCCGACGAGCCGACCGGCAACCTCGACAGCACCTCCGGCGCGGAGGTGCTGACGTTCCTGCGGCGCAGCGTCGACGAGTTCGGCCAGACGGTGGTCATGGTGACCCACGACGCCGTCGCGGCGTCGTACTGCGACCGGGTCGTGTTCCTGGCCGACGGCCGGATCGTCGACGAGATCACGCAGCCCGACCGGGAGCAGCTGGCGAGGGCGGACGTCATCACCAAGCGACTCACGAGCCTGGCCGCCCTCCAGGCGGCCTCCGTCGCCGGGAAGCTCTGAGATGCTGCGGCTCACGCTGCGCAACCTGTTCGCTCGCAAGGTCCGGCTGCTGATGAGCGGCCTGGCGGTCATCCTCGGCGTCGCGTTCCTCTCGGGGGTGCTGGTCTTCAGCAACGGGCTCTCCAGCACCTTCGACGGCATCATCAACGGCTCCACGCCTGACGGGTCGGTCCGCCCGAAGGACACGAACGAGTTCGACGGCGGCTTCTCCGGGCAGACCGTCGAGAGCCTGTCCCCCGCCGTCGTCGACGACCTCCGCGCTCTTCCCGAGGTCGCTCGCGCCGACGGCGACGTCGTCGGCTTCGGCATGAGCCTCCTGGCCGACGACGGCACCCTCGTCGGCGGCACGGGCGCGCCGACGCTCGCGTTCAACTACCACGACGCTCCCAACATGGACGGCGGCTCGATCCTGCAACTGGAGGCCGGTCGCTGGCCCACGGCGCCCGACGAGGTGGTGCTCGACGAGGACGCGATGGAGGCCGGCGACTATGCCCTCGGCGACGAGGTGAAGCTGCTGGCGCCGTTCGGCCAGGTCGACCGCACCGCGCGGCTGGTCGGGACGGCCGAGTTCAACGGCGGCGGCACGGCGGGCGCGACCCTGTTGATCTTCTCCACCGAGGGAGCCCAGGCGCTGTTCCTCGATGGTCGGGACGTGTTCAACCGGATCAGCCTGACGGCGGCCGAGGGTGTCAGCCAGGAGGAGCTCGCCGCCGCCGCGGCGGAGGTGGTGCCCCCGGGCTTCGAGGCCGTGACCGGTGACCAGGTTGCCGAGGAGTCACAAGACGCCGTCGGCGCCTTCCTCGGCGTGATCTCGGTCTTCCTCCTCGTGTTCGCGATCATCGCGGTGATCGTGGGCGGGTTCATCATCGTCAACACCTTCTCGATCCTCGTCGCCCAGCGCACCCGCGAGCTCGCCCTGCTGCGGGCGATGGGGGCCGGGCGCGCCCAGGTCACGCGGTCGGTGCTGATCGAGGCGCTCGTGCTGTCCGTGCTGGCCTCCACGATCGGCATCGGGCTCGGCCTGCTCCTCGCGCTGGGGCTGGCCGCGCTGTTCCGGTTCTTCGGCCTCGACATCGCGAGCGGCGCCCTCGACCTCACCGTGAATGCCGTCCTGGTCAGCTACGCCGTCGGCATCGTCGTCACCATGCTGGCTGCCTATCTCCCTGCCCGTAGGGCCGGCAGGGTGGCGCCGGTGGCCGCGATGCGTGCCGACGTCACGCCCGACCGCGGCTCCTTGCGGCGACGGACAGCCATCGGCGCTGTCGTCCTCGCGATCGGAGCCGGCTTCGCCGTGGCCGGGGTTGTCGGCGCGCCGGGCTCGGACGCCGCGTGGATCGGCGTCGGGGCCGTGCTGTGGATCCTCGCCGTGGCCGCGATCAGCTCCGTGGTCGGCAGACCGGTGCTCGTGGCGTGTCGCGCACTGTTCTCGGCCCTCTTCGGCACGGCCGGCCGGCTGGCGGGCGAGAACGCCCTGCGCGACCCGCGGCGCACCGGCGCGACCGCCTCGGCGCTGATGATCGGGCTGGCGTTGGTCTCCACCATCGGCGTGCTCGCCGCGTCGCTCAACCAGTCGGTCGACGACGTCGTGGACGAGCAGTTCACCGCTGACCTGCTGGTGCAGAGCACGAACTACCTGCCGTTCTCCACGGAGGTCGGCGACCGGATCGCCGAGGTCGAGGGGGTCGGCATGATGAGCCGGCAGCAGTGGGCGACCGCGCGCCTGGGCGGCGACACCGTCGCCGTCGCCGGCAACGACGAGCACTTCGACGACATCTACTCCCTCGAGATGGTCGACGGGCGGCAGCGGATGAGCGGCGCAGAGACGGTGGTCACGACCGACTTCGCCGACGAGCACGGCCTGGCTGTCGGCGACCCGCTGGAGCTCCGCTTCACCGGCGGCCAGCGGCTGGACCTCGAGGTGGTCGGCATCACGGACAGCACCGAAGTGACCGCCGAGGTCTCCGTGCCGCTGGAGCGGCTCGTCGACGCCGGGACGCTCCGTCAGGACACCTCGATCAGCATCCTCCTGGAGCCGGGTGCCGACCCGGCGGCGGTGCACGACCGCGTCGATCGTGCGGCCGAGTCGGTCCCGATCGTCGGCGTCTACGACAAGGCGGAGTTCAGTGACCAGATCCGAGAGCAGGTCAACCAGCTGCTCTACATGATCTACGGGCTGCTCGCGCTGGCGATCGTGATCGCGGTGATCGGCATCGTCAACACCCTCGGCCTCAGCGTGATCGAGCGCACCCGGGAGATCGGGTTGCTCCGCGCGGTGGGGATGAGCCGGGTCAAGCTGCGGCGGATGGTGACGCTCGAGTCGGTGACCATCGCGCTCCTGGGCGCCGTGCTCGGCATGGCGCTCGGACTGGTGATCGGCGTGCTGCTGCGGCAGTCGCTCTCCGACGACCTCACCAGCCTGGGCCTGCCACTGACACAGCTCGTGCTCTTCCTGGTGGTCGCCGTGGTGGTCGGGGTGCTGGCTGCGGTGATCCCGGCGATCCGGGCGTCGCGGCTCAACGTGCTCGAGGCGATCGCGACGGAGTAGACCGGGCCGGCTGGGCCGACTACGCCAGCGCCACCAGGTCGGCGTACTCGTTGTTCCAGAGGTCCTCGACGCCATCGGGAAGGATCAGCACCTTGTCGGGCTCGAGTGCATGCACCGCGCCCTCGTCGTGGGTCACCAGCACCAGCGCGCCCTCGTAGCGGCGGATCGCGTTGAGCACCTCCTCGCGGGAGGCCGGATCGAGGTTGTTGGTGGGCTCGTCCAGCAGCAGCACGTTGGCGGCCGAGACGACGAGGGAGGCCAGCGCCAGGCGAGTCTTCTCGCCGCCGGAGAGCACCCCGGCCGGCTTGTGCACGTCGTCCCCGGAGAAGAGGAACGAGCCCAGCACGGAGCGGGCCTCGGTGTCGGTCAGGTTCGGCGCGGCGGACTGCATGTTCTCCAGCACGGTGCGGTTGACGTCGAGGGTCTCGTGCTCCTGGGCGTAGTAGCCGACCTTGAGCCCGTGCCCGGGTACGACCATGCCGGTGTCCGGCTTGTCGACGCCGGCCAGGATCCGCAGCATCGTGGTCTTCCCGGCGCCGTTGAGGCCGAGGATGACCACGCGCGACCCCTTGTCGATGGCCAGGTCGACGGCGGTGAACACCTCGAGTGCGCCGTAGGACTTGGAGAGGTCCCTGGCCGTGAGCGGCGTCTTGCCGCACGGCGCTGGGGTGGGGAACTTGATCGCGGCGACCTTGTCGCTCTGGCGCTCGCCCTCGACACCCTCGAGCAGCCGCTCGGCGCGCTTGAGCATCTGCTGCGCGGCGCTGGCCTTGGTGGCCTTGGCGCGCATCTTGTTGGCCTGGTCGGTGAGCGTCTTGGCCTTGTTCTGAGCGTTCATCAGCTCACGCTTGCGACGGGCCTCGTCGGTCTCACGCTGGAGGAGGTAGTTCCGCCAGCCCATGTTGTAGACGTCGATGACGGTCCGGTTCGCGTCCAGGTGGTAGACCTTGTTGACGGTCTCCTCGAGCAGCTCGTTGTCGTGGGAGATCACGATGAACCCGCCCCGGTACGACTTCATCCAGTCCCGGAGCCAGACGATCGAGTCCGCGTCGAGGTGGTTGGTGGGCTCGTCCAGGATCAGGATCTCGGCGCTGGAGAAGAGGATGCGGGCCAGCTCGACCCGGCGCCGCTGGCCGCCTGACAGGGTGCCGAGGGGCTGGTCCATGAGGCGGTCCGGGATGCCGAGGCTCTGCGCGATCTGGAGAGCCTCGGTCTCGGCGGCGTAGCCGCCGCCGGCGTCGAGTTCGTCCTGAGCGCGCTGGAACCGGCGCATCGCCCGGTCCCGCTCCGAGGGGTCGTCGGACCCCATCGCGACCTCCGCCTCGCGCATGCGACGGACCGCGTCGTCCAGCCCACGCGCCGAGAGGATCCGGTCGCGGACCAGGATCTCGGGATCACCCACCCGCGGGTCCTGGGGCAGATAGCCGAGCTCGCCGGCGTTGGTCACCGACCCTCCGGCCGGCAGCACGTCGCCGGCCAGCACCTTCGTCAGCGTGGTCTTGCCGGCGCCGTTGCGGCCGACCAGCCCCACCTTGTCGCCGGGGCCGACGCGGAAGCTGACGTTCTCCATGAGGAGGCGCGCACCGACGCGGACCTCGAGCTGGTGCACCGTGATCATGACGTGGCTCAGTCTCCCACGGGTCGGTCGAGAGTCGCGCAACGGCGACGCCCGACTCGGGTGCCCTAGGCTGCCTGGGTGGTCCGATTCAATCCCAAGGCTCGGCTCGACACCTCCCGCACCCGCCACGGTGGTGGCGGCGGCGGGTTCGGCGGCGGCGGCCGGGGCGGGGGGATGCGGCTGCCGATACCCACCGGCCGCGGCGGCATCGGCGGCATCGGCGGCGTCATCGTGCTCATCCTGATCTTCCTCGTCGCGCGCTGGGCCGGAGTCGACCTGGGCATGGGCGGCGGCGCCACTGGCGCGGCGTACTCCCCCGCCCGGATGGGTGACGCCGAGAGCGGCGCCGATCGGTACGCGCACTGCAAGACCGGCGCGGACGCCAACGACGACCAGGACTGCGCACGCGTCGCCATCGAGAACTCGCTGACGGACTTCTGGGAGGGCCAGCGGGTCGAGCGCTGGCAGCCCATATCTGCGCTCACGACCTTCAGCGGGAGCGTCTCCACGGCCTGCGGCAGCGCCACCTCGGCGGTGGGGCCGTTCTACTGCCCCGCCGACCTGGGGATCTACCTGGACACCACCTTCTTCGATGCCGTCCTCGAGCCCGAGCTGGGCGCCCCTGACGAGCCGTTCGTCGAGTTCTACGTGCTGGCCCACGAGTACGGTCACCACCTCTCGAACCTCCAGGGCTTCATGGCGCGGGTGCGGACCCAGCAGGGGCCCACCAGCGATGCGACCCGGCTCGAGCTCCAGGCCGACTGCTACGCCGGTCTGTGGGCGCAGCACGCGACGACCACCGAGGACGCGAGTGGTGAGGTGCTCCTGCTGGACCTCAGCGACGAGGACATCCAGAACGCGCTGGAGGCGGCGGCCGCGGTCGGTGACGACCACATCCAGCGCAAGACCCAGGGACAGACCAACCCGGAGACCTGGAACCACGGCTCGTCGGCGCAGCGGATGCACTGGTTCCGGGTCGGCTACGCCGGCGGCGACGTCGACTCCTGCAACACCTTCGACGCCTCCGAGTCAGAGGTGCTGGGTCGGTCCTGACCGGGCAGGCGGCTAGATCTGGAGCAGGGCCTCCATGTGGCCGAACGTCCGCTGCAGGGCACGCAGGTGGGGCGCCACGGAGGGGTGCCGGTACTTGCCGGCCAGTGCGCCCTCTCCACCGGTCACCCGAGCCAGCGCCCACTCCGCACGGCTGAGCGCGGTGTACACGGCGACGACCTGCGCACCCAGGAGTACGGCGTCCCGGTCGGCCACCTCCTCCGGGAGCCCGAGCAGGTAGGCGTCGAACAACGGCTCGAACTCCTCGCGGGACGACAGGGACAGATACCCGAGGTCGCCCCCCACCGGGCCGTGACCGAGCGTCCCCCAGTCGATGGCCACGGCATCGTCACCGTCCCGCCCCGGGAGGTTCAGGGCGGTCGGGTCGCCATGCTGCGGGACCTGCGGCAGGCCGTCCAGGAGGTCGAGCATGACCTCACGCCGGACCCAGAGGTGGTCGGCGACGTCGGCCACCGTCGTTCGGGCGAGGGTCGGCCAGCCGCCGCGCCGCGCGAGCCGGTCGAGCCGGTCCCGCATCAGGTGCTGGGCGAGGAACCTCGGCCGGCCCAGCTGTGCGCCGGCGAACCGTCCGATCGAGAGCGCGAGGAACAGCCCGCTGGACGCCGCGTCCTCCACCCAGTCCCGGATGATCGTGATCCCCTCGGCATCCTCCTCGACCGAGCCGGCGACACTGCGCAGGCCGGGCGTCGCCGTGGCGAGGCCGGTGAGGAGCACGTCGGCCTCGCGACGCCAGTAGCCGCTGTGCCCGGGCTCCGTCAGGGCCGCAGGGTCACCGGGTTGGGGCGCACCGAGCCGCTTCACGACGACGGCACGACCACCGAGCGCCGTACGCCACACCCCCACGGTGGACGTGCCGGAGCCACCGGGGAGCGCCACCCAGTCGGGCTCGGGCTGCCACATGCTCCGGAAACTAGCCGATCACGGGCGTCCCGGCGATCAACCTGCCGCCACCCGCGCGGCGTCCGCCGCGGGCGCCGCGACAGAATGCACGCGTGCAGATCGACCTTGACGACCCCCGCCGCCCCGATGTCATCGAGCTCCTCGAGGAGCACCTGGCGGACATGTACGCGACCTCTCCGGCCGAGAGCGTGCACGCGCTCGATCCCGGAGCCCTGGCGGTGCCCGGGATCTCCTTCTGGACGCTGCGGGACGAGGTCACGGTCCTGGGATGCGCCGCGCTGAAGGAGATCGGTCCCGGGCACGGCGAGATCAAGTCGATGCGTACGGCGACGGCCGCCCGGCGCCGTGGGGTCGGCGCGCGACTGCTGGACCACCTGCTCGCGGAGGCTCGCACGCGCAGCTACGCACAGCTGAGCCTCGAGACCGGCTCGGAGGACTTCTTCGCTCCGGCGCGCGCCCTCTACGCCTCCCGCGGCTTCACCGAGTGCGGACCGTTCGGGGACTACCGACTGGACCCGCACAGCGTCTTCATGACCCGCTCACTGTGACGCCTGCGCGTTCTCGACCTCCACGACCAACGCCTGCGCATCGCCGACCACCCGGTCCAGGACCGCTCGACGAGGGTCCGGCACGGCGAACCACGGTCCCACCACGCTGACCGACGCCAGTCGGGGGTCGGCCAGGACCTCGGTCACGGCAGCGCGGTCACCGCCCGCGGCCACCAGGGCCACACCGGACAGGATGCGTGCGGCGTGGTCGGCCGCTGCGGCGTAGGCCTCGCGGGCCTGGTTGCCGCGACGCCGGGCGAATCGCTGCTGCGACTGGCCACCGGCCTTGGTCCTGCCCTGCACGTGACGCTGACCCACCTTGGAGTCGACGACGGCACCGCCCACCACGCGCGCGATCGCGAACCCACCCTTGCGAACCAGGAGCGCGCCCCACAGGTCCGGAGCGGTGGCGGCGTCGGCGAGAGCGGTCGGGTCCGGGAGGCCGTCGTACGACCTGCTGAAGGGCAGCCGTGCCGCGAACCACGACCCGTCGGGCGCGGTTCCGCGCAGCGCTCCGCCGTCCACGACCAGCATCGCGGTCCCGTGGGAGGCCTCGAAGTTCGTCAGCCACCGCGACCAGCGGGCGACGGGGACCAGGACGTCGGGCACGTCGCCCTCAGTCCTCGTAGATGACCTCGAACCGCTCGAGGACGATCGGCATGTCGGGGCTGAAGCCGCGGTCGTGCTCGGCGTGCTCGGTGAAGAAGCGCTCGTGCACCTTGCGCCAGTGCTCGAGGCTCAGGTCGCCCTCGCCCTCGAGCCGGGCGTGCTCGGCGTCCACCTCGTCGAAGCGCACGACCTGCACCTCGGTTGTGACGACCAGGGCTCGTGGCCGTCCGGCGCCGTCGACCAGGATGCCGAGCGAGCCGCGTTCGGGCAGCGGCTCCCCCGTGGTCTCGTAGTCCCACAGGGCCGAGGAGGTCGCGGTCTTCGAGCCGGCCAGCACCAGCTCGAGCAGCGCGTCGGACTGCTCCGGCGTCGCGCCGAACGACCACGCCGGCGGGATGAGCGACTCGAGCGCCGACGGCCCGAAGTAGCCCGGGAGACTCGCGAGCTTCGCCCGCCGCTTGGCGACCTCCCAGAACGCGCTGACCTGGTCGTCGTACGGCGATTCCTGGTCCGCGCTCATGCGCGGATCATACGTTGAAGCCCAGGGCACGCAGCTGCTCACGGCCGTCCGGCGTGATCTTGTCCGGGCCCCACGGCGGCATCCAGACCCAGTTGATCGCGACGTCGTTGGCCAGGCCCTCGAGCGCACTGTTGGTCTGGTCGGTGATCACGTCGGTCAGCGGACACGCCGCCGAGGTCAGCGTCATGTCCAGCACGACGTTGGACTGCTCGTCGACGTGGACGCCGTAGACGAGGCCGAGGTCGACCACGTTGATCCCCAGCTCGGGGTCGACGACGTCCTTCATCGCCTCCTCGATGTCCTCCACGGTCGCCGTCCCGGTCCCGGCGCCGCCGACAGCGGCCTCGGGTACCTCGGGCAGGTCGGTGTTGTCAGTTGTCATCAGTTGCCTCCGTCTGCTGCTCGGTCATGTGCGCCGATCACCTGCGCGGTCGCGTCCTTCCAAGCCATCCAGGACAGGAGCGCGCACTTCACGCGGGCCGGGAACTTCGCGACGCCTGCGAAGGCGATCGCGTCCTCGAGCACGTCCTCGTCCGGCTCGACGGTGCCCTTGCCCTGCATCAGGGCCAGGAACTCGCCGTGGATGTCCATCGCCTCGTCGACCGTCTTGCCCACGACCAGGTCGTAGAGGACGGAGGCCGACGCCTGCGAGATGGAGCACCCGACCGCGTCGTACGACACGTCCGTGATCCGCTCGCCGTCGAGCTGCACCCGCAGGGTCACCTCGTCACCGCAGGTCGGGTTGACGTGGTGCACCTCGGCACCGTGCGGCTCCCGCAGGCCCTTGCCGTGCGGCAGCTTGTAGTGGTCGAGGATGATCTCCTGGTACAGGGCGTCCAGGGCCGAGGCGTCAGTAGTGCTCATCGCAGTGTCCCTAGGCGAGCTTGAAGTACGAACGGGTGTATTCGAGCGCCTCGACCAGGGCGTCGATCTCGCGCGGCTCGGTGTAGAGATAGGACGACATGCGGGTCGAGCTCTGCACCCCGAACCGTGCGTGCGCGGGCTTGGCGCAGTGGTGGCCGGCGCGTACGGCGACCCCGCGGCTGTCCAGCACCTGCGAGATGTCGTGCGGGTGGACGCCGTCGAGTTGGAACGCGATCGCCCCACCCCGGGCGGCGGCGTCGAGCGGGCCCAGGACCGTCAGTCCCTTGACGGTCTGCAGCCCCTCGAGCGCGTAGCCCGTGATGGCCTGCTCGTGCGCGTGGACGGACTCCATGCCGACGTGGCCGAGGTAGTCGACCGCGGCGCCGAGCCCGATCGCCTCGACGATCGGTGGCGTGCCGGCCTCGAACTTGTGCGGGATGCCTGCGTAGGTCGAGGCCTCCATCCGGACGGTCTCGATCATCTCGCCGCCGCCGAGGAAGGGTGGCAGCGCGTCGAGGACCGCACGACGGCCCCAGAGCACGCCGATGCCGGTGGGGCCGACGACCTTGTGGCCGGTGAATGCGATCAGGTCCGGCCGCTCGTCCTCGGCCATCGCCTGCAGGTCGATCGGCAGCTGCGGCGCCGCCTGAGCGGCATCGACGACCATGATCGCGCCGACGGCGTGCGCCCGGCGTGCGATCTCCGCGATGGGGTTGATGGTGCCGAGCATGTTGGACACCCAGGTCACCGAGACCACCTTGGTGCGATCGTCGATCAGCTCGTCGATGTTCGACAGGTCGAGCCGGCCGTCGTCGGTCAGCCCGAACCACCGCAGGGTCGCGCCGGTGCGCTGGGTCAGCAGCTGCCACGGAACGATGTTGGAGTGGTGCTCCATCTCGGTGATGACGACCTGGTCGCCCTCGCGAACCTGCCGCTCCCCTGCCCAGGCGAGCGTGTTCGCGACCAGGTTGAGCGCCTCGGAGGCGTTCTTGGTGAAGATCACCTCGTCGCGGTCCGGCGCGCCGATGAAGGCGGCGACCCGGTCACGAGCGGCCTCGAACGCTTCGGTGGACTCGGCGCCCAGCTGGTGCATCGCCCGCGCGATGTTCGCGTTGTGCCGCTCGAGGTGGTCGACCATCGTGTCGATCACGACCTGCGGCTTCTGCGAGGTGTTCGCGCTGTCGAGGTAGACCAGCGGCATCCCGCCCGCGAGCGTGCGCTCGAGGATCGGGAAGTCCTTGCGGATCACCTCCAGCTCCGGGAGGAGACCCGGCAGGGCGGCCGACCGGGTGGTCGAGCCTGTCGCGCCCATGATCAGACCGCCGCGGCCTTCAGGAAGCGGTCGTAGCCGTTGGCCTCGAGCTCGTCGGCGAGCTCGGGCCCGCCGGACTCGGCGACCTTGCCGGCGACGAACACGTGGACATGGTCGGGCTTGAT
The DNA here is from genome assembly GCF_004803405.1 of Nocardioides sp. GTDB lineage: Bacteria > Actinomycetota > Actinomycetes > Propionibacteriales > Nocardioidaceae > Nocardioides > Nocardioides vastitatis. The sequence continues at coordinate 19,877 of NZ_SSXI01000193.1, forward strand.
GTAGCGCAGGATCCGCGTGTAGTGCGTGATCAGCAGGACGCCCTTGCCCTCGCGCTCGCGGAACCTGTTGACGCCGTCGGCAACGACCTTCAGCGCGTCGATGTCGAGGCCGGAGTCGGTCTCGTCGAGGACTGCGACCTTGGGGTCGAGCAGGTCGAGCTGGGCGATCTCGTGGCGCTTCTTCTCGCCGCCCGAGAAGCCCTCGTTGACCGACCGCTGCGAGAACGTGGGGTCGAGGTTCATCCGCTCGAGGACGCCGTTGACGTCCTTGACCCAGGTGCGCAGCTTGGGCGCCTCGCCGTCGATCGCGGTCTTCGCGGTGCGCAGGAAGTTCGCGACCGAGACACCGGGCACCTCCACCGGGTACTGCATCGCCAGGAACAGGCCGGCACGTGCCCGCTCGTCGACCGACATCTGCAGCACGTCCTCGCCGTCGAGGGTCACCGTGCCACCGGTGATCTGGTAGCGGGGGTGGCCGGCGATCGAGTAGGCCAGCGTCGACTTGCCGGAGCCGTTGGGACCCATGATCGCGTGGGTCTCTCCGTCGTCGATCGTCAGCGTGACGCCCTTGAGGATCTCGATCGGGCCGTCGTCGGTCTGGACCTGCACCTTGAGGTCCTTGATCTCGAGCTTGCTCATGCGGGGGTCACTCCGTTCAGGGTGGTCGAGACATCGACGTACACGTCGTCGCCTCGGAGTTCGACAGGGAAGGTGGCGACGGGCTCGGTCGCCGGGAAACTGGTGGGCTTGCCGGTGCGGAGGTCGAACCTCGAGCCGTGGAGCCAGCACTCGACGGTGCAGTCCTCGACCTCGCCCTCGCTCAGTGCCACCGCGGCGTGCGTGCAGAGGTCCTGCAGCGCGAACACCTCGGAGCCGTGCCGGGCCAGCGCGACGTCGTACCGGTCGATGGTGACGGCGAGCGCCTCGTCCTCGGGGATCTCGCTCAGCGCGCAGGCACGTTCGAAGCTCATGCCAGCTCCTTGAGGACGTGGCGCTGGAGCTCCTCCTCGACCTGGCTGCTCAGCTTCGCGGCCAGCTCCGGGACCGTGACCCGGCGGATCAGGTCGTCGAAGAAGCCGCGGACCACGAGCTTGCGCGCCTCGGCCTCCTCGATGCCGCGCGAGCGCAGGTAGAACAGCTGCTCGTCGTCGAAGCGACCGACGGCCGACGCGTGGCCCGCGCCCGCGATCTCGCCGGTCTCGATCTCGAGGTTCGGCACCGAGTCGGCCTGGCAGCCGTCGGTGAGGACGAGGTTGCGGTTCTCCTCGTAGGTCTCGATGCCTTCGGCGACCTTGCGGATGAGCACGTTGCCGATCCAGACGGTGTGCGCCTTCTCGCCCTGCAGCGCGCCCTTGTAGACGACGTTGGAGACGGTCTTGGGAGCGGTGTGGTCGACGAACAGACGGTGCTCGAAGTGCTGCCCCGCGTCGGCGAAGTAGAGACCGAACAGCTCCGCGGTGCCACCGGGGCCGGCGTAGTCGACATTGGTGCTCGTGCGCACCAGGTCACCACCCAGCGTGAACTCGAACTGCCGCAGCGTCGCATCGCGACCCACGCGGGCGTTGATCTGCTCCGCGTGCACGGCGTCGTCCGCCCAGTCGTTCACGTGCACCAGGTCGAGCTGGGCGCCGTCCCCGACGAGCACGGTGGTGAAGGCGTCGTAGGTCGTCGAGCCGGAGTGCTCGATGACGACGGTCGCGCGGGCCTGGGTGCCGATCCGAACGACCAGCCGGCCCCAGACGATCTCGTCGAGCGAGGTGCCGTGCAGGTGCACCCGGATTGGCTCCGTCACGTCCGCCTCGGCCGGGATGTCCAGCAGCAGCGCGCCGCCGGCATTCTTGGCGGCGAGGGCACCGAGTCGGTCGAACGGCGCGGTGCCGCCGAGCGCGGACGCCTCGTCGAGCGAGATCGCCGTCAGGGTGACGCTCGCAGGCAGCTCGAGCTTCTGCTCCAGGTGCCCATCGGACGGCGCGTCCTGGAGCAGCCCGCGAAGTCGCTTGAGCGGCGTGAACCGCCAGATCTCCTCGCGGCCGGTCGGCAGCGGGTGCGCCTGGAGGTCGTACGTCGGCTCGGGGTGGAGGTGGGACTCGACGTGCTCCATCTCCACCGCAGCCGCGGTGGTGTCTACAGCGGTCGACATCAGCCGACGGCTCCTTCCATCTGCAGCTCGATGAGCCGGTTCAGCTCGAGGGCGTACTCCATGGGCAGCTCCTTGGCGATCGGCTCCACGAAGCCGCGGACGATCATCGCCATGGCCTCGTCCTGCTCCATGCCGCGCGACATCAGGTAGAAGAGCTGGTCGTCGGACACCTTCGAGACGCTCGCCTCGTGGCCCATGGACACGTCGTCCTCGCGGATGTCGACGTACGGGTAGGTGTCCGAGCGGCTGATCTGGTCGACCAGCAGCGCGTCGCACAGCACGTTCGACTTCGAGCCGTGCGCACCCTCGTTGATCTGGATCAGGCCTCGGTACGACGTCCGGCCGCCGCCGCGGGCGACGGACTTGCTGAGGATCGAGCTGGAGGTGTTCGGGGCGGCGTGCACCATCTTGGCGCCCGCGTCCTGGTGCTGGCCCTCGCCGGCGAAGGCGATCGACAGCGTCTCGCCCTTGGCGTGCTCGCCCATCAGGTAGACCGCGGGGTACTTCATGGTGACCTTCGAGCCGATGTTGCCGTCGACCCACTCCATGGTCGCGCCCGCCTCGCAGACCGCCCGCTTGGTGACCAGGTTGTAGACGTTGTTCGACCAGTTCTGGATGGTCGTGTAGCGGCAGCGGCCGCCCTTCTTGACGATGATCTCCACGACTGCGGAGTGCAGCGAGTCGGAGGAGTAGATCGGCGCCGTGCAGCCCTCGACGTAGTGAACGTAGGCGTCCTCGTCGACGATGATCAGCGTGCGCTCGAACTGACCCATGTTCTCGGTGTTGATCCGGAAGTAGGCCTGCAGCGGGATGTCCACGTGGACGCCCTTGGGCACGTAGATGAACGAGCCGCCCGACCACACCGCGGTGTTGAGCGCGGCGAACTTGTTGTCGCCGACCGGGATGACCGTGCCGAAGTACTCCTTGAACAGCTCAGGCTGCTCCCGGAGCGCGGTGTCGGTGTCGAGGAAGAGCACGCCCTGCGCCTCGAGGTCCTCGCGGATCGAGTGGTAGACGACCTCGGACTCGTACTGCGCGGCGACGCCGGAGACGAGGCGCTGCTTCTCCGCCTCGGGGATGCCGAGCTTGTCGTAGGTGTTCTTGATGTCCTCGGGCAGGTCGTCCCAGGTCGCGGCCTGCTTCTCGCTGGACCGGACGAAGTACTTGATGTTGTCGAAGTCGATCGCCGACAGGTCCGAGCCCCAGGTGGGCATGGGCTTGCGGTCGAAGAGCTTCAGGCCCTTCAGCCGCAGGTCGAGCATCCACTGCGGCTCGCTCTTCTTCGCGGAGATGTCGCGCACGACTTCCTCGCTGAGACCGCGCTTCGCGTCGGCGCCGACGTCGTTCTTGTCGGACCAGCCGAACTCGTAGCGACCGATCCCCTTGAGCTCGGGGTTCAGCTCTTCGATGGAGGTCATGAGGTGACCTGCTCCTTCTCTCGGTTGGTCGAGCCTGGCGAGACCCGGTTGATCTGGTGGACACCGGGGATGCACGTGGTGCAGACCCCGTCGCCGTGGGCGATGGTGGCGAGCCGCTGCACGTGGGTGCCGAGAACGCGGCTGATCGCCTCGGTCTCGGCCTCGCACAGCTGCGGGAACTCGTGCGCCACGTGGGAGACGGGGCAGTGCTGCTGACACAGCTCCTCACCCACGGGGATCTCGTGGACAGCCGCGGCGTAGCCCTCGTCGGAGAACACCATGGCCAGCACCTCGGCCGGCGAGGCGTCGGGGAAGGCCGCCTGGACCTCGGGGAAGCGCCGCTCGATGAAGGCGGCACGGCGGTCGGCGAACGCACGCACGGCGTCCTCGCCACCGGTCTCACGCAGGAAGCGGAGCGCCTCGGCGGCCAGGTCGTCGTACTGCTGGTCGAAGCCGTCGCGCCCGTGCTCGGTGAGTGCGAAAAGCTTGGCGGGTCGTCCGCGGCCGCGCACCCCCACCGACCGAGGGTCGCGGGCCTCGACGGCACCTTCGGCGACCAGCTGGTCGAGGTGGCGCCGTACGGCGGCTGGGGTCAGGTCGAGCCGCTCCGCGAGGGCGGCTGCGGTGGAGGGGCCGTTGACGAGGATCGAGTGGGCAACCCGTCGGCGGGTCGGCTGGTCGGCGTCCAGACCGGTCTCCGTCACGCCCACACCTCCCGCTCAGCTCGCGTCCCACGGCCGCGCCTAGTGCGCGCCCGACGAATATGACAACACCAGTGTGCCGATATTGATTCCGGCACTTCAAGCAAGGGGAGCCTTAGTGACCTGCGGCCCGGGGTCGGGTGTGGCGCAGCCAGGCGAGCCCGGCGAAGGGCAGCACGAGCGGGAGGAAGGCGTAGCCCTGCCCGAAATGCGACCAGACCGTGCGGTCCGGGAACAGGTCGGTCGCGAGGTAGCTGAGCGTGCCGACGGAGAGCACGCCGACGAGCTCGATCAGGACGGCGACCCCGGCCAGCCGCCAGCCGGTCCGGCCGCCGAGCAGCAGGCAGGTGGTGGCGAGGAGGTAGATGACGGCCGCGAGCAGGGACAGCGAGTACGCGAGCGGCGCCCGGTCGGCGTGCATCCCCAGCTGCACGGCGGACCGGCCGGTCGCGGCCACGGCGAACACGCCGTACCCGAAGACCAGCGCCCTTCCCCAGCCCGTCGACAGCTCCTGGGAGGGCCCCGGCCTAGGCACCGGCGCTCCAGATGTCGCCGAGCCGCAGCTCCATCCCGGCGACGGTCCCGACAGCGAGGAGCATGATCGTGGTGCCGACCCGGGACCGCTCGGCGAGTGAGAACAGCGCTCCGGCGACCGGCGCGAGCGCGGCCGTGACCAGGTAGCTCACGAACGTGGCAGCCGAGACGTCCCGCTCGGTGCCGGCGAGCGCGACGCAGCCCCAGACGAGCTGCACGAGCAGCAGCACCTCCAGCACGGCGAGCGTCAGGAAGTGGCTGTCCTGCGCCGCGCGGTCGCGCACCAGGTCGACCACCAGCAGGACGGCGGCGACGCCACACATGGCGAGGATCACGCCGTACAGCCAAGGAGTCACGGCCGCCAGCGTAGAGCCGCGCGCCGCGCCCTACACTCCCCGGGTGCCACAGATCCGCGCAGCCGACCTTGCTGTCAGGGTCGACGGACTGGTGATGCGGTACGGCGACCGGACGGCCGTCGACGGCCTCTCCCTCGACGTGGAGCTCAACACCATCACCGCCGTGCTCGGTCCCAACGGCGCCGGCAAGACCACGACGCTCGAGACCTGCGAGGGCTACCGACGCCCGCAGGCCGGGACCGTCAAGGTGCTCGGGCTGGACCCGGTCCGCGACCGGAGGGCGCTGCTACCCCGGATCGGCGTGATGCTGCAGTCCGGTGGCGCGTGGAGCGGAGCGCGGGCCGAGGAGATGCTGCGCCATTTCGCCAGGCTCCACGCCCACCCGCTCGACGTGACCCTGTTGATGGAGCGGCTGGCGCTGCACGAGTGCGGGCGGACGCCGTACCGACGGCTCTCGGGCGGCCAGCAGCAGCGGCTCGGCCTCGCCCTCGCGCTCGTCGGTCGCCCGGAGCTGGTGTTCGTGGACGAGCCGACCGCCGGGCTGGACCCGCAGATCCGGCGAGCCGTCTGGGACCTGCTGGAGGAGCTGCGGACCGACGGGGTGACCGTCGTGCTGACGACGCACTACCTCGAGGAGGCCGAGCGACTGGCTGACAAGGTGCACATCCTCGACCACGGCAGGCTGGTCGCCAGCGGCTCGCCACTGGAGCTGACCCGCGGCGGCACCGTCGCGACCATCCGCCTCGTGGTGACGCAGCCGTTCCCGCCGGGGTCGCCCGAGGCGCTGGCCGCCTCGCTGGGCCCCGGCACCGAGCTGACGGTGCTCGACCCGCTGAGCCTCCAGGTGTCCGGACCGGCCGACGGCTCCACGCTTGCCAAGGTCGCCGCCTGGTGCGCCGACCACGACGTACTGCCGGAGTCGCTGTCGCTGGGCCAGCGGAACCTCGAGGATGTCTTCTTGGAGCTGACCGGCCGGGAGGACCTCGGATGAGCACCTTCTCCCCCGCTCCCGGTGCCGCCCCCGTCCTGCGCCAGCTCGTGACGCAGGCCGGCATGGAGGCACGCCTGATGCTCCGCAACGGCGAGCAGCTGCTGCTCGCCGTCGTGATCCCGGTGGTCGTGCTGGTCGGCGCGGTCCAGGGCGCCGACCGGATCGGCCTGGGGATCGACGGACGGACCGTCGACGTGCTGACGCCGGGCGTGCTCGCGCTCGCGGTGATGTCGACGGCGTTCACCTCGCTGGCGATCGCGACCGGCTTCGAGCGGCGCTACGGCGTGCTCAAGCGTCTCGGTACCGCTCCGCTCTCCCGCGGGACGCTGCTCGGCGGGAAGGTCGCCGCGCTGCTGGTGGTGCAGGTCCTCCAGTTCGGGGTCATCGGCGGCGTCGGCCTGGCCCTCGGCTGGCGCGGCCCGGACGGCGTCGGCGCCGTGCTGGCCCTGATCCTCGCCGCGCTCCTGGGCACCGCGGCGTTCGCCTCGCTCGGCATGCTCCTGGCCGGCTCCCTCCGGGCCGAGGCCACGCTCGCCGCCGCCAACCTGGTCTACCTGTTGCTGCTGGCCGGCGGGGCCGTCGTACTCCCCGTGAGTGCGTACGGCGGCCTCGGCGACGTGGTGCGGTGGCTGCCGTCCGGAGCGCTCGGCGAGGCGGTGCGGGCCGCGTGCGACGGAGCCGTCGCGGTGCGTGACCTGCTCGTGCTCGTCGGCTGGGCCGTGGGCGGTGCGGCTCTCACCACCAGGACGTTCAAGTGGGAGTGACGATGAGGATGGGTCGCTGGCTGACCGTGCTCGCGTGGGCCAACCTGGTCGCGAACGTCGGGATCGTGGTGACGGGCGGCGCGGTACGCCTCACCGGGTCCGGTCTCGGCTGCCCGACCTGGCCGCGGTGCAGCGCGGAGTCCTACGTCCCGCACGGCGAGCTCGGCATGCACGGAGCGATCGAGTTCGGGAACCGGATGCTGACCTTCGCCGTCGGCGCCATCGCGCTCGCCGCGTTCCTCGTCGCGTGGCGCAGCGGTGACCGCCGCGCCCGGCTGCTCACCCTGCTGATCGGCCTCTACATCCCGGCCCAGGCGGTCATCGGCGGGATCACCGTCCTCACCGACCTGAACCCGTGGGTGGTCTCCTTCCACTTCCTCTCCTCGATGGTCATCATCGGGATCTGCGTCATGCTGCTCGACCATCTCGTCGGCGCGCCCCGAGCCGCGGCGGGCCCCCGCACCCGGGCGCTGGCCTGGGTGACGTTCGGGCTCGGCTGGCTCGTGCTGTACCTCGGCACCGTCGTCACCGGCTCCGGACCCCACTCCGGCGACCTCGACTCCAAGCGCACCGGCCTCGACCCCCAGGTCATGTCCCACGTGCACGCCTGGTCGGTCTACGTCCTCGTCGGCCTGACCGTGCTCGTCCTGGTCCTCGCGATCCGTGCCGGGAACCGGCCGCTGCGCACCGCCGCGGCGGCCCTGCTCGCCCTCGAGGTCGTCCAGGGCGTCGTCGGGTTCACGCAGTACTACCTCGACCTCCCCGAGCTGCTCGTGCTGCTGCACATGCTCGGTGCGGCCCTCACCGCCGCGGGCATCGCCTGGCTGGTGCTGAGCGCGCACGCCCGCGACTGACCGGCGGGGCCGCTCGTCAGCGCAGCAGGGGGTCGATCGCGACAGCGACGAACAGCAGCGACAGGTAGAGGTTCGAGGAGTGGAACAGCCGCATCGGCTGGAGCACGCTCAGCTCCTCGGTGCCCCGGGCCCGGCGGTGCAGCCCGTGCGCCTGCGCCAGGAACACCGCTCCGAGGACGAGCGCGACGACCGGGTAGAGCGGCCCGGTGCCGGCGACCGGCCAGAGCAGCAGCGACGTGCCGACCATGACCCAGCTGTAGAGGACGATCTGCAGTGCCACGTTCCGCGCCGGCTTCACGACCGGAAGCATCGGCACGTCGACCTGGGCGTAGTCCTCGCGGTAGCGCAGCGCCAGCGCCCAGGTGTGCGGCGGTGTCCAGAAGAAGACGACCGCGAACAGCACCACCGGCACCCACGACAGCTCGCCGGTGACGGCGGTCCAGCCGATCAGGGTGGGGAAGCAGCCGGCGATGCCGCCCCAGACGATGTTCTGGGTGGTCCGGCGCTTCAGGAGCATCGTGTAGACGAAGACGTAGAAGGCGATCGCGGTGACCGAGAGCGCCGCCGACAGCAGGTTGACCCACACGGCGAGCACCACGGTGGACAGGACCCCGAGGACGACACCGAACACGAGGGCCGCAGCCGGGGTCACGATGTGCCGCGGCAGCGCACGACGCCGGGTGCGGCGCATCTGCTCGTCGATGTCGCGGTCGTAGACGCAGTTGAAGACCGACGCGGACCCGGCGGAGAGGGTCCCGCCGATCACGGTGGCGACGACCAGGCCCAGCGGCGGCACGCCGCGCGCGGCGAAGAACATCACGGGGACGGTCGTCAGCAGCAGGAGCTCGATCACCCGCGGCTTCGTGAGGCCTACGTAGGCCATCACCACGTCGCGGAAGGCGGCCTTCGGCTGGGCTTCGTCGACAGCCAGCAGCTCGGGGCTGGTCGGGTCGACGTAGGTCACGAGAGTCCTTGGGCACAGGGATCGGAGCGCTCCGAGTGTAGCCGCTGTGGGACCGAGTTCGTGCACCCAGCCGCTGTCTGGTTGGCGCCACGGGCTTGAGTAGGCTCGGCACCATGATTCCGGAGCTGGAGTGGACCGATCTGGACCGCAGGGCGGTCGACACCGCGAGGGTGCTGGCGATGGACGCCGTGCAGAAGGTCGGCAACGGCCACCCTGGCACCGCCATGAGCCTCGCGCCCGCCGCCTACCTGCTGTTCCAGAAGGTGATGCGGCACGATCCCGCCGACCCGAACTGGATGGCGCGCGACCGCTTCGTCCTGAGCGCCGGGCACAGCTCGATCACGCTCTACACCCAGCTGTACCTCGGCGGTTTCGGGCTCGAGCTCTCCGACCTCCAGAGCCTCCGGACCTGGGGCTCCAAGACGCCCGGGCATCCCGAGTTCGGTCACACCCCCGGGGTGGAGGTGACCACCGGCCCGCTCGGCCAGGGTCTCGCCAACGCCGTGGGCATGGCGATGGCCGCCCGTCGCGAGCGTGGGCTGCTGGACCCGGACGCCGGTGACGGCGAGTCGCTCTTCGACCACCACATCTACTGCATCGCCTCCGACGGCGACCTCGAGGAGGGCGTCAGCAGCGAGGCCTCCTCGATCGCCGGCACCCAGCACCTCGGCAACCTGACGGTGATCTACGACGCCAACCGGATCTCGATCGAGGGCGACACCCACATCGCGTTCAACGAGGACGTCGCCAAGCGCTACGAGGCGTACGGCTGGCACGTCCAGACGGTCGACTGGACCGGCAACGACCACTCCGACCTGACGAACTACGAGGAGGACGTGCCCGCCCTCCACGAGGCGATCCGCGCCGCTGACGCCGTCACCGACCGGCCCTCCCTCGTCGTGCTCAAGACCGTGATCGCCTGGCCCGCGCCGAACGCCCAGAACACCGAGGCGGCGCACGGCTCGGCTCTCGGCGCGGACGAGGTCGCGGCCACCAAGGAGATCCTGGGGTTCGACCCGGCGAGGACCTTCGAGGTTCCGGACGAGGTGATCACCCACACCCGCTCCCTGGTCGAGCGGGGCAAGGTGTGGGGCTCGGAGTGGGACAAGAGGTTCGACGAGTGGGCCGACGCCCATCCCGAGGGCGCGGCGCTCCTGCACCGGATGAAGGACCGGGCGCTGCCCGAGGGCATCGAAGCGGCGCTCCCGACCTTCGAGGCCGACGCCAAGGGCGTCGCCACCCGGGCCGCGTCCGGCAAGGTGATCAACGCGATCGCGCCGATCATGCCGGAGCTGTGGGGCGGCTCGGCGGACCTCGCCGGGTCCAACAACACCACGATCAAGGACGCCAAGTCGTTTCTCCCCGAGGACCGCTCCGTCGAGGAGTGGCAGGGGGACCCCTACCAGGGCCGCGTGCTCCACTTCGGCATCCGCGAGCACGGCATGGGCGCGATCATGAACGGGATCGCCGTGCATGGCGGCACCCGCGTCTTCGGTGGCACCTTCCTCACCTTCTCCGACTACATGCGCGGCGCGGTCCGCGTCGGAGCACTGATGAAGGCGCCGGTCGTCTACGTGTGGACCCACGACTCGATCGGCCTCGGCGAGGACGGTCCCACCCACCAGCCGGTCGAGCACCTCTGGGCGCTCCGCGGCATCCCCGGCCTCGACATCGTCCGCCCGGCGGACGCCAACGAGACGGCCGCAGCGTGGCTGCAGATCCTCAAGAACGCCGACCGTCCCGCCGGCCTGATCCTGAGCCGCCAGAACGTGCCGACGTTCCCGCGCGGGGCCGAGGGATTCGCCACCACGGAGAACGTCGGCAAGGGCGGCTACGTCCTGGTCGAGTCCGCCGGCGCCGATCCCGACGTGATCCTGATCGGCACCGGCTCCGAGGTGCAGCTGGCCGTCAAGGCCCGGGAGCTCCTCGCCGTCGACGGCATCAACGCGCGGGTGGTCTCGATGCCGTCCATCGAGTGGTTCGAGCAGCAGACGCAGGCCTACCGGGACGAGGTGCTGCTGCCGACCGTCAAGGCCCGGGTCAGTGTCGAGGCCGGTCTGCGCCTGGGCTGGCGCGAGTACGTCGGCGACGCCGGCCGGATGGTGAGCCTCGAGCACTACGGCGCGTCCGCTGACGGAGCGCGGATCTTCACGGAGTTCGGCTTCACCCCCGAGGCGGTTGCACAGGCCGCCAAGGACAGCATCGACGCAGCCAGCAAGGGCTGACTCCCACGCAACCGGCATCACCACCAGGAGGATTCATGGATGATCGGCTGAAGGCCCTCGCTGACGCGGGGGTGTCCATCTGGCTCGACGACCTGTCCCGCGAGCGGATCGAGACCGGGAATCTGGCCGACCTCGTCGGGCAGAGCTCCGTGGTCGGCGTGACGACGAACCCGACGATCTTCGCCGCGGCGATCGCCGACGGCGAGCGGTACGACGAGCAGGTCCGCGCGCTCGTCGCCGACGGCTCCTCCGCGGACGAGGTGATCTTCGCCCTGACGACCGACGACGTCCGCAACGCCTGCGACGTGCTGGCTCCGGTCGCCGAGTCGACCAAGGACGACGGCCGCGTCTCGATCGAGGTCGAGCCCACGCTGGCCAACGACACCGAGGCGACGATCGCCTCCGCGAAGGCGCTCTGGGCCGCGGTCGACCGCCCGAACGCCCTGATCAAGATCCCCGCGACGCTCGAGGGGCTTCCCGCGATCACCGAGGTGATCGCCGCCGGCATCAGCGTCAACGTGACGCTGATCTTCTCGACCGAGCGCTACCGCGCGGTGATGGACGCCTACCTCGCCGGCCTGGAGAAGGCGAAGGCTGCCGGTGTCGACCTCACCACGATCCGCTCGGTGGCATCGTTCTTCGTCTCGCGGGTCGACTCCGAGGTCGACGCCAGGCTGGAGAAGATCGCCACCGACGAGGCCCTGGCTCTGCGCGGCAAGGCTGCGGTCGCCAACGCGCGGCTCGCCTACGCCGCCTTCGAGGAGGTCGTCGCCTCCGAGCGCTGGCAGGCACTGGCAGCCGACGGCGCTCACGCGCAGCGGCCGCTGTGGGCCTCGACCGGCGTGAAGAACCCCGACTACCCCGACACCCTCTACGTCACCGACCTCGTCGTCGCCGACACGGTCAACACGATGCCCGAGAAGACGCTCCGCGCCTTCGCCGACCACGGCGAGGTGAAGGGCGACCAGGTCACGGGCAAGGCCGCCGAGGCGCAGGAGGTCTTTGACCAGCTGGACGCCGCCGGGATCGACGTCGCCGACGTGTTCAAGGTGCTGGAGCTCGAGGGCGTCGACAAGTTCAAGACCTCCTGGACCGAGCTGGTCACCACCGTCGAGGGTCAGATGGAAAAGGCCGGGGCCTGACCTCATGCCGTCGAGCAGCTCGGTGCCGACAGCGCCGGTCGACCCGACGTCCACCGCGGCCTGGGCCACCCTGGTCCGGCTCGCTGACTCCTTCTCCCCCGACCTGCGCGCCTGGTTCGCGAAGGACCCCGACCGTGCGGCGCGCTTGAGCCTCACGGCCGGCGACCTCCTGGTCGACCTGTCGAAGAACCTGGTGGACGACGAGGTCCTGGACACCCTGGTGGCCCTCGCGGACGAGGTCGGCATCCACGAGCGTCGCGACGCGATGTTCCGCGGGGACCGGATCAATGTCACCGAGGACCGCGCCGTGCTCCACACCGCGTTGCGGAAGCCGGCCGACGCGGTGCTGGAGGTCGACGGCGAGGACGTGGTGTGCGACGTCCACGATGTGCTGGACCGCGTGTACGCCTTCGCCGACAGGGTCAGGTCGGGGGCGTGGACGGGCGTCACCGGCGCGCCGATCCGCACGGTCGTCAACATCGGGATCGGCGGTTCCGACCTCGGGCCGGTGATGGCCTACGAGGCACTGAAGCCGTACGCCCAGGACGGGCCCGAGTGTCGGTTCATCAGCAACATCGACCCGACCGACGCCGCGCAGAAGCTCGCCGGGCTGGACCCGGCCAGCACCCTCTTCATCGTGTCGAGCAAGACGTTCGGCACCCTCGAGACGCTGACCAACGCGCGACTCTGCCGAGCCTGGCTCCTCGAGCGGCTTCGCTCCGACGGGGCCGTCGGCGAGGACGTCGAGGACGCAGTCGCGGTGGCGCGGCACTTCGTCGCGGTGTCCACCGCGCTCGACAAGGTCGCGGAGTTCGGCATCGACCCGGACAACGCCTTCGGGTTCTGGGACTGGGTCGGCGGGCGCTACTCCCTCGACTCCGCGATCGGGACGTCGTTGGTCATCGCCATCGGTCCCGAGCGGTTCGCGGAGCTCCTTGCCGGCTTCCACACGATCGATGAGCACTTCCGCACCGCGGACCTGCGGCACAACGTCCCAGCGCTGATGGGTCTGCTCAACATCTGGTACACCAACTTCCTCGGCGCCCACACGCACGCCGTACTCCCCTACGCGCAGTCGCTGCACCGGTTCCCGGCCTACCTCCAGCAGCTGACCATGGAGTCCAACGGCAAGGGTGTGCGGTGGGACGGCAGCCCCGTCACCGCCGACACCGGCGAGGTCTTCTGGGGGGAGCCCGGCACCAACGGCCAGCACGCGTTCTACCAGCTCATCCACCAGGGCACCCGGCTCGTCCCCGCCGACTTCATCGCCGTCGCCAGACCCGCGTACCCGCTGACCGACGGCGATACCGACGTGCACGAGCTGCTCCTGGCCAACTTCTTCGCGCAGACCAAGGCGCTGGCGTTCGGGAAGACCGCGGACGAGGTTCGTGCCGAGGGCACCGAGGAGTCGATCGTGCCGGCGCGGGTGTTCAGCGGGAACCGACCGACGACCTCGATCATGGCGCCCGAGCTCTCGCCCTCTGTGCTGGGGCAGCTGATCGCCCTGTACGAGCACATCACCTTCACCCAGGGAGTCGTCTGGGGCATCGACAGCTTCGACCAGTGGGGAGTCGAGCTCGGCAAGCAGCTCGCCCAGCGGGTCGCACCCGCCGTTGCGGGTGACCGGGCCGTCCTGCAGGAGCAGGATCCCTCCACCCACTCCCTGATCGCCTACTACCTGGAGCACCGGACGTGATGGACAACGAACCCGCCCCCCTCGTCGAGGTCCATGACAGCCCCGACGCGCTCGCCTCGGCCGTCGCCGGTGAGCTGCTCAACCGGATCGCCGACGCCCAGGCCGCCGGCAGCGTGCCCCACGTCTGCCTGACCGGCGGTTCGATCGCGGAGAAGATCCACCGCGAAGTGCTCCGTCACGCTCCCGGCTCGGGTGTCGACTGGGGTGCGGTCGAGATCTGGTTCGGCGACGAGCGGTTCGTCAGCGCCGACTCGCCCGACCGCAATGTGGGGCAGGCCCGCGCGGCCTTCCTCGACGAGCTCGGAGTTCCCGCGCACCGGATCCACCAGGCGCCACCGACCGACGGCGCTGGCAGCGTCGACGAGTCGGCACGGGCCTACGCCGCCGATGTCGACGAGCGCCTCGTCAGCCGCGGCGAGGAGTTCCTGGTCATGATCCTGGGCGTGGGCCCGGACGGACACGTCGCCTCGCTCTTCCCCGGCTTCGAGCAGCTCTCGGTGACCGACGTGTCCGCCGTCGGGGTGAGCGGGTCGCCCAAGCCACCGCCGGAGCGGGTCTCCCTCACCTACCCGGCCCTCAACCGGTCCGGCGCGGTGTGGTTCGTCGTCAGTGGTGAGGGCAAGGCCGACGCCGTGGCGCGGGCACTCGCGTCGGACGGCACCGTCGAGGACACCCCGGCCCGCGGCGTGCGAGGCAGGACCGAGACCACCTGGTTCCTCGACACCGCGGCGGCCGCACGCGTATGACTGAGGGCGCGCGGTTTGCCCGACCCGCCGGTAGCGAGCACGATATCGGGATGACCACAGTCGACGAGGTTCAGCGACGCGGTGCCTTCAGCAGCCGCAAGGTGTTCATCCTGGCAGCGATCGGCTCTGCCGTGGGGCTCGGCAACATCTGGCGATTCCCGTACGTCGCCTACGAGAACGGCGGCGGGGCGTTCCTGATCCCCTACCTGGTCGCCCTGCTCACTGCAGGCATCCCGTTCCTGCTCATGGACTACGCCATCGGCCACAAGCACCGCGGATCCGCACCACTATCCTTCGCCCGGCTGCGCAGGGGCACCGAGTTCCTGGGCTGGTGGCAGGTGGGCATCTGCTTCCTGATCGCCGTCTACTACGCCGCCGTGATCGCCTGGGCGCTGCGCTACACGGTCTTCTCCGTGGACGAGGCGTGGGGCGACGACCCCGAGGGGTTCCTGTTCGGAGAGTTCCTGCAGGCAGGAGACCCCGGCATCAGCTCCGACGTCGTCGCCGGCGTGCTCCTGCCACTCGCACTGGTCTGGCTGGCGGTCCTGGTCGTCATGGCGCTCGGGGTCGAGAAGGGCATCGGCCGCCTGTCCCTGTTCTTCATCCCGGTCCTCGTCGTGGCCTTCGGCGCGCTGGTCGTGCGCGCCGTCACGCTCGACGGCGCCGTGGTCGGCCTCGATGCGTTCTTCTCACCCAGCTGGGATGCGCTCACCGAGCCCGGCGTGTGGGCCGCGGCGTTCGGCCAGATCTTCTTCTCGCTGTCGATCGGCTTCGGCATCATGATCACCTACGCGTCGTACGTCGACCGGCGCAGCGATATGCCGGGCGCTGGCCTGGTCGTCGGCTTCGCGAACTCGGGCTTCGAGCTCCTCGCCGGCATCGGCGTCTTCGCGGCCCTCGGGTTCATGGCGCAGGCCCAAGGGGTCGCCGTCGACCAGGTGGCCACCGAAGGGCTGGGGCTCGCGTTCGTCGTCTTCCCCGCGCTCATCAGCGAGGCACCGGCAGGCGCGTTGATCGGTGTCCTGTTCTTCGGATCCCTCGTGATCGCGGGGCTCACCTCCCTGATCAGCGTGATCGAGGTCGTGATCTCGGCGGTCCGCGACAAGTTCGAGATGTCTCGGATCGCAGCGTCGATGGCGGTCGGCGTGCCGGCGACCGTGATCAGCCTGGCACTCTTCAGCACGACCAGCGGTGTCTACGTGCTCGACATCGTCGACCACTTCATCAACCGCTATGGGATCCTGCTGGTCGCCGTCGTCAGCATGCTGGTGGTGGCCTGGGTCCTGCGCGAGCTTCCTGGCCTTGCCGCGCACCTCAACCGCACCGGATCCCTCCCCCTGGGTCGGATCTGGTTCGCGCTCATCGCCGTGGTCGCGCCGGTCGCACTCGCCTACGTGCTGATCGATGAGCTCTTCACGGACATCGAAGAGCCCTACGGCGGATATCCGGACTGGATGCTCGGTGTGCTGGGGTGGGGCAGCACCGCGGTGGTGCTGCTGTTCGGCGTGCTGGCGACGCTGGTGCGCTGGCGCAGCGAGACACCGCTCGTGGAGCCCTACGACGTGATCGAGGAGGAGGTCCGATGAGTGCCGACGCAGTGATCCTGATGCTGGTGGCGATGGCCATCCTGTGGGGCGGGCTGGTGCTCGCGATCGTCCGGCTCAACCGGCATGACCTGCCGCCGATCGACGAGCTCCACCGCGACCTCTAGTACGAGAGCCTGGCCGCCGGAGCAACCCGATCTCCGACGTCTGGCCGCCAAGCGACCCCGCACTCAGCGAACGTCAACCGCGAGCGTGGCAGCGCGTCGAGAGGCGGCCGCCGACAGCTTGCTGCCCGCTCTGCGCCGAAGACGCGCTCGCCAAGCCGTGAGCTCGACGTCTGGCCGCCAAGCCACCCCGCACTCCGCGAACGTCAACCGCGAGCGCGGCCGCGCGTCGAGAGGCCTGCCGGCGAGCTTGCTCGCCCCCGGTCGGCCGAAGACGCGCTCGCCAAGCAGTTAGCTCGACGTCTGGCCGCCAAGCCACCCCGCACTCAGCGAACGTCAACCGCGAGCGCGGCAGCGTGTCGAGAGGCGCCGCCGGCAGCTTGCTGCCCGCTCTGCGCCGAAGACGCGCTCGCCAAGCCGTGAGCTCAACGTCTGGCCGCCAAGCCACCCCGCACTCAGCGAACGTCAACCGCGAGCGCGGCAGCGCGTCGAGAGGCCTGCCGGCGAGCTTGCTCGCCCCGGTCGGCCGAAGACGCGCTCGCGCAGATCAATCAGAAGATGATCTCGCCGGCCTTGCGGCGCGAGCGCAGCAGCTGGATCGCCTCATCGAGAATGACCTCGGCCTCCTTGTCGGAGCGGCGTTCCTTCACGTAGGCCAGGTGGGTCTTGTACGGCTCGATCTTCGGCGCCGGCGGGGCGTTCTCGGAGTCGAGGCCTGCCGGAAGGCCGCACTTCGGGCAGTCCCACGAGTCGGGCACGGATGCCTCGACAGAGAACGTGATCACCGAGCGGTGCTCGTGCGCACAGAAGTAGGTCACCGCCTGCCGCGGAGCCGCCTCGCCACGCTCGGCCTCCCCCATCGGCCCGGCACCAACACGGCTACCGCGGATCGCGTTTCCACCACCAGCCAACGGACTTCTCTCCTCAGACTCAGACGGCCCGGGTGATCCCCGGGCCGGTCACAGTTGCGTTCAGTTCTGATAGGCGAGCAACAGGCCGAGTGCGATCACGCACGCGAACCAGATCACGCCGATCCCGACCGTGAAGCGGTCGAGGTTCCGCTCGGCGATCGACGAGCCGCCGAGCGAGCTCGACACACCGCCGCCGAACATGTCCGAGAGTCCGCCGCCACGTCCCTTGTGCAGCAGTACCAGAAGGATCAGCAGCAGGCTCGTGATCACGAGCAGGACAGTGAGAAGCGTCGCCACGGCAGGAATCCTACGTCAGGGGGTCGGTCAGGACAGCACTGGCACGTCGTACAAGCAGCAGGCGACCTGCCCATCCCCCCGCAGAGACGACAGGGCTCGCCGGGGCAAGGACGATCGCGCGTCACGGCCGCCCTCGCGGGACCCGGCCCGTGTGATCGGTCCGGCGACGGGTAACGGACGAAGTCAGGACGGGAGGACGCCATGCGGATCGCCATCACCGGCGCCAGCGGCAACATCGGGTCGGCCGTGCTGCGACGGTTCACCGCCGACGGCGAACACCAGCTCATCGGGATCGCACGCCGGATTCCCGAGATCGAGCCGAACGGCGGCCGGGTCGAATGGGTCAGCGCCGACCTGACCAAGGACCGGAGCGTGGCTGTGCTGGGTCGCGCGTTCGCTGGCGCCGACGCTGTCGTCCACCTGGCCTGGGGGTTCCAGCCCTCACATGACCTCACCTATCTGGAGGAACTCGGCGTGGGCGGCACCGGCCGCGTCCTCAGCGCCGTCGCCGCTGCCGGGGTGCCGCACGTGGTGCACATGTCATCGGTCGGCGCCTACTCCGCCAAGCGCGACGACACCCCCGTCGACGAGAGCTGGCCCACCGACGGTATCCCCTCCTCGCGCTACAGCCTTCACAAGGCCGCCGCCGAACGGCTTCTGGACCGCCACGAGCAGGAGGGCCACGGCACGTTGATCAGCCGGATGCGCCCCGGCATCGTGGGGCAACGGTCAGCGGGCAGCGCGCTGCTCCGGTACGGCCTGCCGGCGATCGTGCCGGCGGCGCTGCTCGATCACATCCCGGCGCTCCCCCTGGACAGGCGGCCGGCCGTCCCGATGGTGCACGCCGACGACGTCGCCGACGCCATCGCGCGGGTGGTGGAGCGGAGGACAGGCGGCGCTTTCAACCTGGCGGCCGACCCGCCGATCACGACGCGGAGGATCGCCGACGCGCTGGGGGCGCGGCCGATCCATGTGCCCTCATCGGTCGTACGCCCGCTCTTCTCTGCCGCCTGGCACCTCCGGCTGCAGCCGGTGGACACCGGTTGGCTCGACATGGCATTCGCGCTCCCGCTGCTCGACTCCTCCCGAGCCTCGCGGGAGCTGGGCTGGTCTCCTCGCGTCGACGCGACGTCAGTCCTCGAGGAGGTTCTCGCCGGCATGCGCCACCGCGATGCGGACGCGACGCCCGTGCTCCGGCGTCGTAGCGTCGCCGGCGCCATGCGCGACTTCGTCACCCGCGGCCCGGTCGACCAGCGCAACCGGCCCTGAGGGGACTGAGGTGACGGTGCCGACCCGCGCAGAGGCGACACGCCGCTCCGCCGTCCTGCTCCCGCTCCTTCGCGCCGCACACTTCGGTCCCACGGTCGCGGTCACCACCATCGTGGCGCTGCTGGCCGTTGCCCTGGATCTCTCCGCGTACCGGGGCCTCGTGGTGACTGCCGCCGTCTTCACCGGCCAGCTGACCATCGGCTGGGGCAACGATCTGCTCGACGCCGACCGCGACCGCGCGGTCGGCCGCAAGGACAAGCCCCTGGCGAACCGGGAGCTGAGCCCTGCTGTGGTGCTGCGGTGCTTGGTTGTCGCCGCTGTCGCCTGTGTGGTGCTGTCGTTCCTGGCCGGCTGGCGCAGCGGGGCGACCCACCTGGGCCTCGGAGTCGCACTCGGCCACCTCTACAACCTGTACTTCAAGGCGACGTCCTGGTCCTGGCTCCCGTACGCCGTGGCATTCGGCTCACTCCCCGCCGTCGTCAGCCTTGCCGGCTCCCCGCCTGAATGGCCGCCCGCATGGATGATCGGCACCGCGGCCACCCTGGGGGTCGCGGCGCACTTCCTGAACACGCTGCCCGACTTCGACGACGACGCAGCAACCGGGGTGCACGGGCTCCCGCACCGGATCGGCGCGGGTGGAAGCCGACTGCTGGCCACGGGGTTGCTGGTCGCCGCAACGGCGGTCGCGGTCCTCGGCCCCGCCGGTGCACCGGCCACCTGGGCCTGGGGGGCTCTTGCCGTGGTGGTCGCGCTCGCGGCCCTCGCGCTGTTCGGCCGCGGCAGAGCCCCGTTCTACGCCGCAGTCGCGATCGCGCTGGTCGACGTGGCGCTGCTCGCGGTGGTTGCCGGATGACGGCATGGGACCTGGCGGTCGTGGGTGCCGGACCCGCCGGCGCGGCCACGGCGATCGGAGCGTTGCGGGTCGACCCGTCGCTCCGGGTGGCACTGATCGACCGCGCCGAGTTCCCCCGCGACAAGTCGTGTGGCGACGGCATCGCCCCGCAGGTCATCGACCTGCTCGAGGGCGCCGGTGTCACCGGGATCGTCGAGGACCAGGTGCCCGTGCCCCGACTCCGGCTGGACCGAGGCTCGTTCGGCGTGGACCGGAGGATGGCGCGAC
Source organism: Nocardioides sp. (assembly GCF_004803405.1). Classification (GTDB taxonomy): domain Bacteria; phylum Actinomycetota; class Actinomycetes; order Propionibacteriales; family Nocardioidaceae; genus Nocardioides; species Nocardioides vastitatis. Next base: position 39,713 of record NZ_SSXI01000193.1, read on the forward strand.
CGACCTGGGTGATTCCCCGGACGACCTTCGACCAGCGGCTGCTCGAGGCGGCCCAGGAGGCCGGGGCGACGCTGCTCCGGCACCGGGTCCGCGAGCTCGTCCTGACGTCCTCGATCACGCTCGACGGCCAGCTCGAGGCACGGACGGTCGTCGGCGCGGACGGCGCGCACTCGACCGTCCGACGGGCGCTCGGCATCGGCCCCGGACCGATGGCGGTCGCGATCCGCGGCTACTCCCCCACTGCTCCGGACAGGTCCAATGCCCAGGTCATCGTCTTCGACACCGCACGACAGCCGGCGTACGCGTGGTCCTTCGACCGCGGCGACGGGCTGTCGAACGTCGGCTACGGCGAGTTGCTGGACCACCGGCACGACGGCCCCACCAAGGCGCAGATGATGGAGCGGCTCGACACGCTGCTGCCTGGGGCGACCGACGGCGGCACCGGTTGGAAGGGCCACCAGCTGCCGCTGTCAGCGGGGCGCTGGCGACCACCTGCCGGACGCGTGATGCTGGCCGGCGACGCTGCCGGACTGGTGAACCCGATGACGGGCGAGGGCATCTACTACGCCGTCGCGACCGGGCTCGCGGCCGGCCGCGCCGCCGCCGAGGCGTTGGCCGCCGACGACCCCGCGACGGCCGG
>NZ_SSXI01000137.1:0-196 GCF_004803405.1 Nocardioides sp.
ACACGCAGGCCACCGACTCGGCGAACAGGCGGCGCGCGACGGAGGCCAGCACCTGCTCGGAGGCACGGTCCAGCCACTGGGCGTCGTCGATCACGCACACCAGCGGGCGGTCCTCGGCCGCCGCCGCGAACAGACTCAGCACAGCCAGACCGACGAGAAAGAGGTCCGGCGCCGGTCCGGCATGTAGCCCGAATGC
>NZ_SSXI01000137.1:342-922 GCF_004803405.1 Nocardioides sp.
GGCGCCAGGGCGGCGAGGGCCGCCGCCCTTGGCACTATCGCCGTTGCCCGCCCCGCCCGTGAACCGCGCATCGAGGCTTGACGCGCCAGGCATCTCGGAACCGCGTTCTGCTCCTGCTCGGCCGTGCATCATCGGCCGGCCACCATGTCCCCGCGCGACAAGCGCACGGCCGCGGTGCCCGCCTCATCCAAGGCAGTCAGCCCCACCATCGGCCCACGGCCAGCCACGGCCAGCCACGGCAGCTCCAACGAGCACGCGTCCCGCTCCCACCTAGATCCCTTGCGCATGATGCACGAATCATTCATCAAACGAACGACCGCGGCAAGGGAAGGTCACACTGTGGTCGCGAGAGAACCCGGGTGAGACGCTGCTGTCAGCGGTCCAGCGCAGCTGACAACCGGCGCCACCCTGGCAATTGCTCTGAGTACCGAGGGGCATCACGCTGGATGAACGCCAACCGCCGGCTGGCTAGTCGCGGTTGCCTCCTGACCGCTACGACTGAACGCACGAGCGACAAGTACGACCCATGGTCGTCTAGGTGTGATGCCCAGCCAGGTTGTTCAACCTGGTGATGGGCGCC
>NZ_SSXI01000109.1 GCF_004803405.1 Nocardioides sp.
CAGGTCGGCGCCGTCGGCGCGGATGAGCACGCGGGCGCCGGCGCCGTCCTCGCCGCGCGCCAGGACCAGGTCTGCCCGACCTCGCAGCAGGGCGCACGGGCGCGCGCCCAGCTTGCCCTGGGCGAGCTCGACTGCCGAGGCGATCTCGTCGGCCACAGCGGGAGCGGTCACCGCGAGCTCGTTGCCGTGGGCGTCGGTGCGGCCGACGAACGACTCGAGCACCACCATCCCGGCCGCGCCGATCGCGATGTCGGTCTGTCCTTCACGCCAGGGCCGGCCGGCGGTGTCGGTGACGACGACACCGACGTTGATGCCTGTGCGCTCGGCGATGGCGGCCCGCAGGGCGCGGGCAGAGGCGTCCGGGTCCTCCGGAAGGAGCACGACGGAGCCGCCCTCGACGTTCGACGCGTCCACGCCGGCGGCGGCCATGGTGAGGCCCAGGCGATTGCGCACGATCCGCATCGGCCCGCGGCGCGCCACCAGCCGCTCGGTCTCGGCGTCGATCCACTCCTCGCGGCCGCCGCGGACGACGCGGCCCTCGGCCTTGCTCACCACCTTGCTCGTCACGACGAGGATGTCGCCGTCGGCGAGATCGGCGGACCGGAGCGCCGGCAGCAGCACCCCGGCCAGGTCGTCGCCCGCGCGGACCTCGGGAACGCCGTCGGGCGCGACGACGGAGATCTCGGCCATCAGGCGTCCTCGCCGACCAGGGCGATCGCGGCGGCGGCCATGGCGGCCGTCGTGTCGTGGTCGGTCATCATCAGTGGCGCCGCGGCGGCGCGGAGGCCGCCGTCCTCGAGCCGGCCGACCTGGTCAGCGTCCCGCTCGTCGACCAGCCAGCCGTCCAGCACGCCGCCACGCGTGCGCGAGCCGTAGTGGAGGCCGACAGCGGCGGCGCTGACCTCGACGCCGACGGAGGTCAGCATCTGCGCGGCCATCCCGCGCACGTGAGTGCCGCCGACGATGGGGGAGAGGCCCACGACCTTCGCCGTCGTGGTGCGCACGGCGTCACGGACGCCGGGTACGCCGAGGATGGTGCCGACGGAGACGACCGGGTTCGACGGCGGAAGCACGACCAGGTCAGCGTCGGCGATCGCGTCCAGCACCCCTGGCGCCGGCGAGGCCTGCTCGAGACCGACGAAGACCACCGCCTCCGCCGGCACCCGGGCGTGCAGGCGCACCCAGTACTCCTGGAAGTGCACCACCCGCTGGCCACTCGGAGCCTCCGGGTCGGCGATCGCGACGTGGGTCTCCACCCTGTCGTCGGTCATGGGCAGCAGCCGCAGGGCCTCGCCGTACGTCGGCGAGAGCCAACGCCGGCAGAGGGCCTGGGTGACCGCGGACAGCGGGTACCCCGCCTCGACCAGCTGGGTGCGGACGAGGTGGGTCGCGATGTCGCGGTCGCCGAGGCCGAACCAGGTCGGCTCGACGCCGTACGCCTCCAGCTCGGCCTTGGCGCTCCAGGTCTCCTCGCGCCGCCCCCAGCCGCGCTCGAGGTCGATGCCGTCGCCGAGGGTGTACATCACCGTGTCGAGGTCCGGGCAGACCTTGAGGCCGTGGACCCACCAGTCGTCCCCGGTGTTCGCCACGACCGTCACCTCGGCGTCGTCGGCGACACCCGGGAGGATGCCCGCGCGGATGCCGTGGAGGAGTCCCTGCAGGAACCTCGCTCCGCCCATACCACCGGACAGGACCGTCAGCTTCTTCACGGGGGCAACTCTGCCGTGCTCATGGGACGTAGGTCCCTTCGGGCCGTATATAGCAGACTCGACCTTGACTCAGCGGGTATGACATGCATGTAATTCCATATGTGTCGTTCGGGCACGGGGTCGAGTCGTAAGGGGCGGAATCGTGAGGGAACTCTTCCTGGTGGAGGCAGAGTCCGACGAGCTGGGCTGGCAGGAGCGCGCGCTGTGCGCTCAGACGGATCCTGAGGCGTTCTTCCCTGAAAAGGGCGGATCGACCCGGGAGGCCAAGAAGGTCTGCCAGACCTGCGAGGTTCGGATCGAGTGCCTCGAGGCAGCACTGAGCAATGACGAGCGCTTCGGCATCTGGGGCGGCCTGTCGGAGCGGGAGCGGCGAAAGCTGAAGAAGCGCGCCGTGTAGCTGCGCTGCGGTCCGCACCTGCCCGGCGGTTCGACCCCCTAGCCCGCCGGACGTAGTGTGTGGCCCCGTGTCGCAGCAAGCCGAGGTCGCCGTCCTCCTGGTGAGCCATGACGGCGCCTCCTGGCTGACCGCCGTCCTGGCGGGCCTCAAGGCCCAGACGGCGCCGGTCGGCTCGGTCGTGGCCGTGGACACCGGCAGTCGCGACGGCAGCCCCGACCTGATCGAGAACGCACTCGCCGGCGTGCCCGCCGCGACCGTGCGGCGGGTGCCGGCCTCGACGAGCTTCCCGCAGGCCGTCTCCGAGGGCCTGGCCGCGCTGGCCCAGGCCGGCCACGAGCCCGAGTGGCTCTGGATCCTCCACGACGACGCGAACCCGGCCCCCGACGCGCTGGCTCACCTGCTCGCCGCCTCGGCGGCGCACCCCGAGGCCGACATCCTCGGCCCGAAGCTCCGCGAATGGCCGTCCCTGCGCCGACTGCTCGAGCTGGGCGTCACGATCAGCGGCACCGGCCGCCGCGAGACCGGCCTGGAGCGCGGCGAGTACGACCAGGGCCAGCACGACGACGTGCGCGAGGTGCTGGCGGTCAACACGGCCGGGATGCTCATCCGCCGGCGCGCCCTCGAGGAGCTCGGCGGGTTCGACGAGGAGCTGCCGATGTTCGGCAACGACCTCGACCTCGGCTGGCGCGCCGCCGCGACCGGCCGCACTGCGCTGATCGTCCCGCAGGCCGTCGTCTTCCACGCCGAGGCCGCTCACCGGGGCGTTCGTCGAACGCCACTGACGGGCCGGCACACCCACTTCCAGGAGCGGCGGGCCGCGCTGTTCCTGCTGCTCGCCAACTCCCCGCGGGCGGCGCTGCCGTTCCAGGTGGTGCGGCTGGCGCTCGGCTCGGTGCTCAGAGTGCTCGGACTGCTCTGCGCCCGCGCGGTGGGCGAGGCGCTCGACGAGCTCGCGGCGCTGATCTCGGTGTACCGGCACCCCGGCAAGGTGAGGGCCGCACGGCGGTCGCGGGCCG
>NZ_SSXI01000041.1 GCF_004803405.1 Nocardioides sp.
CAGCGGACGCTCGTACTTCGGCGGCCGGTCGTGCGCCAGAGCACGCTTCACAGTGTTCTTCGAGATGCCCAGGTGCCGGGCGATCGCCCTGATCGGCATCTGCTCGGCCCGGTGCAGCCTGCGGATCTCTGCCCAGTCTTCCACGTGGATCACCTCTTCCCTCCTGACCTTGATCACCAAGGCCAGGATCAGATGAAGATCACCAAGTGGGTCAGATTTGATACGCCGTCAGTGAGCCCGTTCTTTGGGCCGTCGCCGAGACCTGGCAACCGGCTCCACCGGCTGCAGCTTGGTGAACCTTGGCACCGTGGCCCAGCATCGGGATCGGGCGGTGCCCGGTCGGGTCATGCTCGGGTGAGCACGATCTTCTTACCGCCGGCCTGTCCGGTAACCACCCGGGCGAACGCAGCCGGTCCCTCGCTCAGCGGCAGGGGTTCCGGTGCGAGTTTCAAGGTTCCCGCGGCGGCCTGCTCCGCCAGCTGGACAAGCTGCGCGGCGTTGGGCTCGACGTA
>NZ_SSXI01000266.1 GCF_004803405.1 Nocardioides sp.
GGCGGCGGGTGCGGGGACCCCGGAGGCCCCCCTGCCGGCGCACCCGCCGGCACCGGCTCGGCCGTCTGGTCGACGCTCTCGTTCGCCGACCAGTCGACGTAGGAGCCGCACTCGCCGCAGAAGCGCTCGCCCTCCTCGAGGGTGACCGCGCACACGGGACACGACTGGCTCATCTCTCCCCACCTCCTGCGCGGACCACGCTGTAGTGCCGGGCGACGTGCGCAGGGCAGACGCCCTCCAGCAGTGCCTCGACGCGTCGTACGTCGACCTCGTCAGGGTCGGTGACGGCGACCGTCACCGAGACCGAGGGCGGACTGCTGCCCTCGGGGTCGGCACCGGGCTTCTGGGACCAGGTGCAGGCACCGGAGTCGGCGACGGTCACCTCGGCCGCGCCGAGCCCCTGCTCCAGCGCACCCTCGATGCCCTGCGCCGTGCCGCGCTGGCGATGGAGCCGTGCGGCGTCCGCGATGATCCGGCGACGGTCCGCGGTCGACCACGCGTCGTCGAGCTCCACCCCGACCCAGGTGGCCAGCCAGGCGAGGAAGTCCTCGGGCGCCAGCTGCGGGTCGAAGTAGGACGCGAGCGAGTCGAGAGTGGCGTAGATCGGCGCATAGGAGTCGTCGAAGGCGCTGACGAACCGGACCATCAGGTCGTCGTCCTGGAGCACGCCGGGCAGGCGCTGGGCCACCGGGGAGGGCGAGACCAGCCCCTTCACCAACCCGCGGCGACTCGGGGTCGAGTTGTCAGCCACCGCGGATCACCCGCACCCGGTGGTCGTAGGAGAAGACCAGCGCGAAACGGTCGAGGTCGATCCGCTGCACCGGCTCGCCCCGTTTGCCCGTGATCGGGTCCGCCGCGAAGAGCAGCACCTCCTCGACCAGCTCCGTGCCGGACAGCTGCTGGAGCACGGCGTACACCTCGCCGGCCTGGACCGGCCGGCCGAAGGGCCAGCCGCGCCCCTCGATGCCCCCCGTGAGCGGGTCGAAGTAGCGGTTCAGCGCGATCCGCGCGGCTCTCTCCAGCTCCACCGAGGACGTGCGGGCGAGGGCGACGAGGGTGGTGACCACGGTGACCCCCTGGTAGAACGGCGGCTCGACGACGACTCGGGCCCCCACGGTGCGGCGGGTGTCGATGAACGACGTGACGGCCTGCAGGGTCTCCGTCGTCGGCACCAGGTCCTCGAACCGCAACCGGGCCTCGGCGTCCACCGGCGCGGCGGGCACCAGCAGCACCCGGACGCCGTTCTCCTCTCCGGCGCTCCCGGCGGGCACCGCCTTCACCCGGGCGATCTGGGGCGCCGCGGCCTTCGCGAGCTGCTCGTAGTCCTCACAGGTCACGGCGCGGTCGCGGGTGCGCAGGGCGAGCGGGCCGCGGAGCTTGGCCTCGTCCACGGTCTCCGGAGCGACGCCGCCGACCGCGGCGCGACGGTTCTGCACCCGGTCGACCCCGGGCACCGTCGTGCGCAGGACCTTGATCGCTCCAGCCGCGACGTTGCCTGCCGGGCCTCCCCCGATCCGGTACGACGGCACCCGCATCGGGGCGCCCTTCGGCGGGACGGCGCCGTACTGGCGCATCGTGCCGGCGGCCTCGCGCACCGCCGGGCCGAACTGCACCTCGCCGGTCGCGCGGACCACCCGCACGACCTGGTCGTCCGGCGCCGCGTCGGCGAACGAGCCGACCTCCTCCCACCGGTCCCAGCCGGATCCCGCAGCGACCTCGACGACGAACGGATCGCCGTCGGCGACCAGTGGGCCGCGGGTCAGCTGGAAGACCTGGCCGGGCACGCCCTCGGAGAGTCCGAGGACCTCGTCGGTCAGCGTCTCCGCGTGCGTCGCGGTCACCGTGCCCCCGATCGTGTACGCCGACAGCTCGGTGATCGTCGGTGACGCGCTGTAGAAGGGGTAGCCCTCGGCCGGGGCGACGACGCGGCAGCGCAACCAGCCCGCCCGGACCTTTGCGACCACCGAAGCGGTGTGGGTGCTCGGCACGTGCAGGATCACGTCACCGGCGCGGTTGAGGCCGCCGGTCGTGTCGCGATCGACGTCGCACGGGACCCACCCCGTGCCGTCCCAGGCCTCCCACACCAGCGGCGGCCGGGTGGGGTCCACCCCGACCCCCTGCAGGTGGCAGGCGAAGCGGAGCCCGATCGCGCAGGACGGGGCCGCGTCGTCGAGTCCGACGTACAACAGGTCGTCGTACGCCGGCTGCTCGCTGAAGCACGGGAACTCGGTGCCGAGGCTCAGCTCGTCGTCGCGGCGCTCGGGATCGCCGGCGGCGTTGTCGGTGACCACGTGCGCCAGCGCGCGCGGCGCCATGACGAGATCCGCAGCGGTCGCGAACACCACCGCCTCCTGCTGGGGCGTTCGCACCGTGGCGACCTCTGCGCCGGCCGGGAGCACGATCGTCTCCTTGGCGGCGGCACCGAGCCACGCGGTGACGTCGACCCGGGCCGGTGTCGGCGGGTGCAGGGTGACGCCGAGCAGGTCGAGGAACGTGATGTAGAGGCGGTCCGGAACGCGGTTGAGCCGGTAGAGCAGCTCGTCGGTCATGAACGCGAACGTCTCGATCAGGGTCACCCCCGGGTCCGACACGTTGTGGTCGGTCCACTCGGGGCAGCGTTGCTGGACCATGCGCTTGGCGTCGTCGACCAGATCCTGGAACCGACGATCGTCGAGGTTGGGCACCGGCAGGGTCATGCGTCCTCCTCGTGGGGCGGGATGACATAGAACGGGAAGACGAGGTTGCGCGGGTCGTTCTCACCGCGCAGGGAGTAGCTGATCTCGATGTAGAGCACGCCGCGGTCGACGGCGTCGAACCGCACGGCGACGTCCTCGACGTCGACTCTGGGCTCCCACCGGTTCAGCGCGATCCGGACGGCGTAGGCGATGTCCCCCGCGGTCCCCGCATCGGCGGGCGCGAAGACGTAGTCGTGCACCGCACACCCGAACTCCGGGCGCATCGGTCGCTCGCCGGGTGCGGTCATCAGGATCAGCCGGATGCTCTCCTCGATCTCCTGACGCCCGGTGACCAGCGCCACCCGTCCGGTCGGGTCGGTCCGCAGCGGGAACGACCAGCCCGATCCGACGAACTCCGAGCCCATCTCTCATCCCCCGATCAGCACGGTCGGGCAGCCCGGCGGGAGGATCGCCGCACCGCAGCCGGTCAGGTCGCCGACGCGAGCGGCCGGCTTGCTGCTGATGAGGACCGTGGCCGATCCCATGACGATGGGTGAGGGAGGGTGCGGACCGGCCGGCGGCGGGAACGAGCAGGTGTGCAGGTCGCCGACGGTCGCCGCCGGCAGGCCGCCGATCAGCACTGTCGCCACACCTGGCCCGGTGATCACGCCCGGGTGCGGCGTCAGGTCCGACACCCGAGCGGCCGGGGCGGCCATCAGTTGATCCTCACGATCGCGCCCTTGAGGGTCAGCGGACCGTCGGCCTCGACGTTGATCATCGGGCCCTTGATGGTCACCCCGGCCAGGCCGGTGACCTCCACCTGCTGCCCGTCGACCTTGACCGACTGCTGGGCCTTCACGGAGACGTTCGCCTGGGCGTCGATCTTCACGTCCTGCTGCGCGGTGACCTCGACCGGACCCGCGGAGACGATCTGGACACGTTGGTCGGTCTGCTTGAGCAGCACCTTCTGGCCGTTGTTCGTACTGATCTCGATGCCCTCGTCGCCGCCCGCCTCGAGCAGCTCGACGCGCATGCCGGTCCGGGACACCCAGGCACGACTCGCGACCTGACCGTTCCCCCCATCCACGTGGTGTGACCAGCCGTCCTTCGGCAGGTCGGAGCCGTTGAACAGCCCGCCCAGGACGTAGGGGTGGCCGAGGTCGCCGTGCGCGAAGCAGACCAGCACCTCGTCGTCGGCCTCGGGCAGGAGCACGAGTCCGCGCTCCTTCCCCGCTCCGGCGTGAACGGTCCGGCACCAACCCGACTCGTAGTCGTCCGAGAGCCAGGGCATCTTCACCTTGACCCGGCCCAGCTTCTCGGGGTCCTGCACGCTGGTGACCACCGCCGGCACCACTCCTGCGATCCGCGGATCGATGTCGGGCGCCGTCTGAACGGTGCCGAAGAGAGAGCGCTCCGAGGTGTTGCTCGCCGTGAAGTGGGTGCGATAGCCGTACTGGGGCCGGAAGTCGTGGCGCGCCGAGGTGAGCACGTAGCGGCCGACGAACGGCTCGCCGAGCCCGGCGAGCTTGACCGCCGTGCCGGCCCGAAGGGCCGGGTTCCCCCGGGCGATGCCCTCGATCTCCGCGAAGCCCCCGGCAACGTGGTCGGCCAGTGAGGCCGCCGCCGAGTCGACGATCGCCTGGTCCGCGAGCCGCGAGTCCCCGACGACGTACGGCGGGCTCGGGAACTTGCCGGCGACCTGCCCAGGTGTCGTCCCGCCCTCGAGCTGTGCGCTCTCGGTCCGGCATGGGGCGTCCGCCGTCACCTCGTGCTTCGCCCCGGGGTCCCAGCCGCGCACGTGGACGTCACTGACCTGCCCGGCCGCGGTGACGGTGGCCCGCAGGTCGATGAGGTTGACACCCTGCTGCAGGACCAGGGGCTCGGTCCGGGCATCGGTGCCTCCCGGGGCCTCGCCGGCCTGCGGGCGTCTGATGAAGTGAAGCTTGCCGGCGCTCACCGTGAGCAGCCGGTCGTGCTGGGTGGACAGACGGGCCAGGAACGCCCAGTCGCTCTCACCGGCCTGGGTGGTGTGCTCCAGCAGTGCCGGCGTGGGGTCGACCTGGCAGTCGAGTCCCGCTCCCTGCGCCACCTGCCGGACGATGTCGGAGGCCGTCATGTTGAGGTACGCCTTGACCCTCGTTCCGCGGTAGAGCCGGTGCGCCAGATCGAGACCACGGACGATGGTGTGGACACCGGCGTCACTGACCTCCGCCTCGAGCGCGGTCACCTCGCCGACCAGCAGTGGGTCCGGCCCGCCCGGCGCGGTGTTCTGCACGCTGAGCTCGACCCGGACGCCGATCTCGAAGCCCCCTTTGGCGAGGACGGTGCCGCCGGGGTCGATGAACCGCAGCATGAACAGGTCAGGGACCCGGGTGCTCCCGTCGACACAGCTCGAGACCAACTGCGTGGCGACGTCGGCCGGCAGCGGGGTGCCGGCGACCTTGACCAGGAGGGTGTTGCTGAACTCCTCACCGTGCGGCATGCCCCAGCCCCTTCTGCCGTCCCCGGGACTCGCCTTCGATCTCCTCCAGCGCCGGCAGGAGGAGCTGGGTTCCGGGCCGCAGGCGGGTGGGGTCGTCGATCCGGTTCAGGACGGCGATCGGCCGCCACAGGGATGGCTTCCCGTACTCCGCGTACGCGATCGCCGGCAGCGAGTCGCCCTCGATCACCTGGTGGACTCGTTGCGGGACGAGACCGCCTGAGGTCGGGTTCTGGCGGGACGGGTCGCCGGACAGCTCCTCGAGGGTCACCTGGCAGGTCGCGCGGATCGGCACTCCCCCGCTCGTGAAGAGGGTGTACTTGGCCTGGACCTGGCTGACGTAGCCGAGGAAGCTCGTGAGGGAGCCCCACCGGAAGACCACCCAGGGTGGAGACGGCTTCTTCGTCGTGAGCGTCTTGTCGAGCGGCACCGTCAGCAGGAAGAGGGCCTCCACTCCCTTCACCACCGACGTGTTGTGCTCGCCTTTGGAGTCGAGGAAGATCTCGAGAGTCAGCTTCGAGGGCTGCGCGCCCTTGAACTCCGGTGGCGACGCGGACTTGTTGCCCTTGGCCTCCTCACGCTTCCAGTTGGCCGTCTTCTGGAGTGAGAGCTCCTTGGGGTTGAACTGGAAGTCGATGGGCGCCATCTTCGGGCCCGGCGCGGCGAGGGAGCCGTCCTTCGAGGGCTCGTAGACCTGGAGGTAGGCGTGCTCCAGCTTCGCTTCGCCGCCTCCTGCTGCGGAGGCCGCCTGGAACCCGACCGGACTGCTGCTCATCGCCTGCCTCCTCAGCCGTTCGGGATGAACCCGTGGTGGGCGATCTCGAGCGTCTCGGTCAGCACCTTCGGCTGGTCCGGGCTCAGCTGGGGACCGGTCCACCGGACCGGGACCACCTCGTTGAGCGACCACGTGGCCACGACGGTCCCGTTGGCGGTCATCGCCTCGATCGTGGCGGTGTGCCGCTGGTAGCCGGTGACCATCTCCGCGATCCAGCTGGTGATCTGTGAGGTCTGCTTGCCGAGCGGGCGCGAGAACTTCACGTTGGGGAACTTCAGTCGCGAAGGGAGCTGCCAGACGTAGCCGTTGTTCCCGCCCTCCTCGCGAGTCTCCATGACGACCTCCACGCCCATGCCCTCGCAGCTGGAGAACGAGCCGAGGTCGCGCCCGTCGATCGTCACCTTGTAGCAGACGCTGACCGCAGTCTCGACGTCCTGCAGCTGGCTCATCGTGTCTCGGTTCCCTTCCGCTCCTCGGCCGTCTCCTCAGGGACACGGTCCGTCCGTTCACTCAGCAGGCACTCACCAACGATCCGTGCGGATCCCCCGTCGCTCCCGGTCGACGACGAACTCGCTGCGGATCATCCGCAGCATGGGCGGGAACAGCTGCCGGGCCAGCGCCTCGGCCTGCTCGGGCGTCTGCGGTGCCGCCGGAGCGGGCGCGGTGGCCGTCGGCGCGGCGACAGCAGGCGCTCCATGGGCCCCGGTGGGCCGGGCCGGAGCCTCCGTCTCCGCGCCGACGTCCGGGGCGGCGGCCTCGTCGCGCTGCACGACGGTCGGCGGCTCCTG
>NZ_SSXI01000029.1:0-201 GCF_004803405.1 Nocardioides sp.
ATCTCGAAGCAGGCTTCCCGCTTAGATGCTTTCAGCGGTTATCCCTCCCGAACGTAGCCAACCAGCCATGCCCTTGGCAGAACAACTGGCACACCAGAGGTTCGTCCGTCCCGGTCCTCTCGTACTAGGGACAGCCCTTCTCAAGACTCCTACGCGCACAGCGGATAGGGACCGAACTGTCTCACGACGTTCTAAACCCAG
>NZ_SSXI01000029.1:335-756 GCF_004803405.1 Nocardioides sp.
TCTCACAGTCAAGCTCCCTTGTGCACTTACACTCAACACCTGATTGCCAACCAGGCTGAGGGAACCTTTGGGCGCCTCCGTTACCCTTTAGGAGGCAACCGCCCCAGTTAAACTACCCATCAGACACTGTCCCTGATCCGGATCACGGACCCAGGTTAGACATCCAGCACGACCAGACTGGTATTTCAACGACGACTCCCCCCGAACTGGCGTCCAGGGTTCACAGTCTCCCAGCTATCCTACACAAGCCGAACCGAACACCAATATCAAACTGTAGTAAAGGTCCCGGGGTCTTTCCGTCCTGCTGCGCGAAACGAGCATCTTTACTCGTAGTGCAATTTCACCGGGCCTATGGTTGAGACAGTCGAGAAGTCGTTACGCCATTCGTGCAGGTCGGAACTTACCCGACAAGGAATTTCGC
>NZ_SSXI01000148.1 GCF_004803405.1 Nocardioides sp.
CAAGGCGAGGATCGGGAAGTTCCTGCGTGACGAGCTCAAGCTCGAACTCTCCCAGTCCAAGACCGTGATCACCCACGCCACCAGCCAGGCGGCGCACTTCCTCGGCTACGAGATCCGGGCCCAGCACTCCGACACGAAGATCACCCGGAACCGTCGGGCGGTCAACGGAGCGATCGGCCTGTTCGTGCCCACGACAGGTGATCAGGCAGAAGTGCGCTCTCTACATGAGCAAGGGGAAGCCCGCCCAGCGAGGCCCGCTGCTTCACGACGAAGACTTCACCATCGTCGCGAAGTACCAGGCCGAGTTCCGCGGGCTGGTCCAGTACTACCTCCTCGCCCAGGACGTGTTCCGCCTGGGCCGTCTCCAGTGGGTCATGGAGACGTCGATGCTGAAGACTCTGGCCGGGAAGCACCGGTCGACGGTCACGAAGATGTCCCGGAAGTACAAGAGCACCACCGAGACACCCGACGGACCGCGCCGCTGCATCCAGGTCACCGTCCCCCGCGACGAGGGGAAGGAGCCATTGGTCGCCCGCTTCGGCGGGATCTCGCTCAAGCGACAGCGCACGGCAGTGCTCACTGATGTCCGGCCGGTCATGGCCAGTATGAAGCGCAACGAGCTGATCCACAGGCTCCTCGCCGAGTGCTGCGAGATCTGCGAGACGCGGACGAACCTTGAGGTCCATCACGTCCGCAAGCTC
>NZ_SSXI01000218.1:0-204 GCF_004803405.1 Nocardioides sp.
GATCAAGAACGTCGCAGAGTGGGGGCACCCAACAGGTGCAGGCTACCGAATGGGATCGCCGGCTCGTCGTACGGGCCGACGGCAAGAACCTGCTCGGGCACGCGGGCGTGGTGCTGCTACGCCGGATAGCGGACCGCGTCGGGCTGACCCGGGCCCTGACCGCCGCGCTGCCGCAGGGCGTCGGGCCGGGGTGGCGGGATCGCG
>NZ_SSXI01000218.1:215-571 GCF_004803405.1 Nocardioides sp.
TCGGACAGCACCCTGTGGCGCACGCTGGAAGCCATCGACGGCCCGGTCGTAGCCCGGGTGGAGCGCGTCCGTGCCGTGATACGGCGTGGAGTGTGGACCATGCTCGCCCTGCGCCCCGGCGGGTTCCCCTGGATCTCGGTATGCGGGCGCAAGCTCACCAACTGGTACGTCCTCGATCTCGACGCCACCCTCGTGACCTGCACCAGCAAGAAGGACGGCGCGGCCGGCACGTTCAAGGGCAGCTACGGGCATCACCCGCTGGGAGCCTGGCTGGCCAACACCCGCGAATGCGTGACGATGCTGCTGCAGCCGGGAAACGCCGCCGCCAACGACATCGCCGACCACAAGAGCGTCCT
>NZ_SSXI01000217.1:0-207 GCF_004803405.1 Nocardioides sp.
ACGCGACGAGCGATCTCGGCGCGGTGCAGCGGACCGGCCTCGGCGACCGTGCGAAGAACGGCGGCCGCGTTGGACAGGCGCAGTGTGCGGAGCGAGCCCCCGGGCGAGTACGACGTCATGGTCGCAAGTATCTCGCGCGCCCGACCGACTCGGTTGCGACAGGAGTCGGATCCAGATCAGGCTCGGGCTCAGCCTCGACGAGGTGGT
>NZ_SSXI01000217.1:271-1956 GCF_004803405.1 Nocardioides sp.
CTTCAGTGGGTAATCGGAGCGTGATCGCCTCGGGCTGCTGGTGACGGCCTGTGATCCGGGTCGGGCGGCGATGTGGTTGGATCTTGCCGTGTCCGATCTCGAGTCGCTGTCCCGGGAAGAGCTGGTCGCGCTCGCCCGGCGTCAGGACGCGCAGATCACGACGATGGCCACACAACTTGCTGTGGTGATGGAGAAGTTCGAGCAGCAGGCGGCGGAGCTGGCCCGGCTGCAACACCTGCTGTCGCGCAACAGCGGCAACTCCTCGATGCCGTCCTCGAAGGACGACGACCCCGGTCGGACGCCGCCGCGCAAGGAGCGCCGTGCCAAGCCTTCCGGGCGGGCGAAGGGCAAACAGCCCGGCGCGTCGGGGACCGCGTTGCGCTGGCGGGAGGAAGGCGAACTCGACGACCACCAGGACCGGTATCCCGAGGGCACCTGCGAGTGCGGCGCCGACCTGAACGCGGCGGCCGGTCTGGGCGTAGCCGACCGGTATCAGCAACATGAGATCCCGCTGGCCAGTGTGAGCGTGGTGCAGTACGACCAGCACGCGGTGGCCTGCGGCTGCGGGCGGGTGCACACCGCTTCCAGGCCTGAGGGTGCCGGGGTCGGCCGCATCGAGTACGGGCCGAATCTGCGCGCTTACGCGGTCTACCTGCTGGTCGTCCACTTCGTGCCGGTGCACCGCGTGGTGGAGATCCTCGCCTCGCTGACCGGTGCCGCGCCCTCGGCCGGGTTCGTCCACTCTCTGCTGCGGCGCGCGGCGCGGGCGCTGGCCACGTGCGACTTCGCGATCCGCACTCTGATCACGCTCGCGTTCGCGGTGTGCGCGGACGAGACCCCGCTCAAGGTGGGACCTTCTACCCCCGCCGAGGGGAAGAAGGAAGCCAAGGGCTACCTGCACGTCGCCTGCACCGACCTGTACACCCACTTCCTGCTCGGCGACCGCTCGATGCGTACTTTCCGCCAGACCGTGCTGGCGGACCTCGAACCGGGCGCGGTTGCTGTTCATGACCGCTACCAGGCTTACGACAGCGCCCAGTTGGGCGCGCTGAACCACCAGTTGTGCCTGGCCCATGTCCTGCGTGATCTCGCCTCCGCCGCCGAGCTCTACCCCGACGAGATCTGGCCCACCCAGCTGGCCGACGAACTGCGCGAGCTGATCCACCGCGCCAACCAGGCCCGGATGCGCGGCGAGACCTCGCTGCCCCAGCGGATCAAGGACCTGGGAGTCCGTGGCCTGCGCGCCGCTGCACGGATCGGCCTCGGTCACACCGAGCACCTCAACGACGACCGGCCCGGCGCCCGTAAGGCCCGCCTGCTGCTGGAGGCCCTCCGCGAGCGCGAGAAGGACTTCCTGCGCTTCACCACCGACCTGCGCATCCCGCCCACTTCCAACCAGGCCGAACGCGACCTGCGACCTGCCAAGATCCAGGAAAAGATCTCCGGGCGGCTCACCGACGCCGACCGGGCCAAGGACCGCTACCTGATCCGCGGCGTGCTCTCCACCGCCACCAAGCACGCGGTCAACCCCCTCACCGTGCTCCGGGACGCGTTCACCGGAACCACCTGGCTCCCACCCGCAGCCCGCGCCTGACGCCTCGCCAGCCGACGACCAACACGGTCACCGGCCGTCACCACACGCCCGAATCGATCACCCAGCGCACACCGGCTGAATGTTTACGCCC
>NZ_SSXI01000226.1:0-139 GCF_004803405.1 Nocardioides sp.
GCTGTTGCTGCTGGCGGCCGCCGAGCCGCTCGGCGACCCGGTACTGCTGTGGCGCGCGACCGACCTGCTCGGGAACGGCAGGGCGGTGGTCGACGTCCCCGAAGACATGATCGACGTCGGGGACCGGGTCCGTTTCCGG
>NZ_SSXI01000226.1:157-33302 GCF_004803405.1 Nocardioides sp.
GGCTCCTGTGGCGCGCGGCCGACCTGCTCGGGGACGGCGTCGGTATCACGGCGGCGGACCCGGCCGAAGACATGATCGACGTCGGGGACCGGGTCCGTTTCCGGCATCCGCTGGTGCGTTCGGCGGTCTACCGAGCCGCGTCGCCGGAGCAGCGCAGGGGCGTCCACCACGCCCTGGCCGAGGCGACCGACGTCGACGCCGATCCGGACCGGCACGCCTGGCACCGCGCCCAGGCCGTGGTCGGCCCGGACGAGTGGACCGCCGCCGAACTCGAACGCTCAGCCGCACGCGNTCCAAAGAGCGAGCCCGATCGCCGGGCGTGGCATCGAGCCCAGGCCGCGGTCGGCCCGGATGAGGACGTCGCGGTCGAGCTGGAGCAGCTGGCAGGCCGGGCGCAGGCCCGCGGGGGTATGGCGGCGGCAGCGGCGTTCCTGGAGCGCTCGGCGCAACTGACCGGTACTCGCGAGCTGCGTGCCGAGCGCACGCTGGCGGCGGCCCGGGCGAACCTGCAGTCCGGTGCGTTCGACCAGGCCTTGCAGTTGCTGGCCACCGCCGAGGCCGGGAAGCTCAGTGAGTTGCAGGGCGCTCAAGTGGACCTTCTCCGCGGGCAGATCGCGTTCGCTACAGGGCGAGGTCCCAGTGCTTCCCTGCTCCTGCTGAAGGCCGCCAGGCGACTCGAGCCTCTCGACCTGAACATGGCGCGCGAGACCTATCTGGACGCATGGGGTGCGTCGGCCTTCGCCGATGACGAGCGGGAGCGGAATCTGCTGGAGATCTGCCTTGCCGCCAGAGCCCTCCCGCCAGGGACGCAGCCGCCACGCGCGATCGACCTGCTGCTGGACGGTCTTGCCTTGCTGGTCACCGACGGACGCGCGACGGCCGCACCGACGCTGCGACAAGCTGTCAGCGTCTTTGCCGGCCAAGATGTCGGCATCGAGGAGGGTTTGCGGTGGGGATGGCTGGCCACCGCAGCGAGCAACGTTCTGTGGGACGACGACGGGTGGCGAGCGATCTGCTCGCGCCAGATCGATCTCGTCCACAGGACCGGAGCCCTCGACCGGCTGCCGTTCTACCTGATCGCCTTGGGCGTGGCTGCCGCCTGGAGCGGTGACTTCGGTGCTGCCGCCTCCTTCATTGGCGAGGTCGACGAAGTCACCGCGGCAACGGGGGCTGAGCTCCCGCCGTACGCCGCGCTGTTCCTCGCCTCCCTGCGTGGCACCGAGGCCCAGGCTCTACCGCTGTTTCGGGCGACTCTCGACAAGGCCACAAACCCAGGGCAAGGGGTCGCGGCGACAGTGGCGTACTGGGGCACCGCGGTGCTCTGCAACGGCCTCGGACGCTACAAAGAGGCCCTCGACGCGGCCCAGCGGGCCAGCTCCTATCCGTTGGATCTCTACCCCGGCATGTGGGCGCTCCCCGAGCTCATCGAGGCCGCCGCACGTATCGGAGAGGCTGAAATCGCTTGGAGCACTCTGGAGCGCCTGGCTAGGACGACTCAGCCTGCCGCCACAAACTTCGGACTGGGAATCGAGGCGAGGTCGCGGGCGCTGCTGAGTGAAGGCAATGCCGCGCAGAATCTGTACCGAGAGGCAATCGACCGCTTGAGCCGCACCGAACTTCGGCCCGAGCTGGCCCGCGCGCATCTGCTGTACGGAGAGTGGCTGCGCCGCGAGCGGCGCCGGTCCCAGGCACGTGAGCAGTTGCGCACTGCCCACGAGATGTTCACCGCCATCGGGATGGGGGCGTTCGCCGACCGAGCGGCCCGCGAGCTGCTGGCCACCGGCGAGACCGCCCGCAAACGGACCGTAGAGACCACCTCCGAGCTCACGCCACGGGAAACCCAGATCGTCAGGCTGGCCCGCGAAGGGCTGACCAACAAGGAGATCGCCGGCCGCCTGTACCTGAGCACCCGCACTGTCGAGCACCACCTGCGCAAGGTCTTCGCCAAGCTGGGCATCACCTCACGCAACCAGTTGGGAAGCCTTGCTTGAGCTGTGACCACAGCGAAGGTGTCGATGCGGCGGTGGCGGACGCCGACCTCTCACTCCGGATGCGCTCCGAAAACGGCCCGGCGAGGTCTTCGACGAACTGGTGCGCCGAGAAGACGTCGTGATCCACCGGCATACCGCGTGAGGACGACCAGCTGCTGCGCCAGCGCACCGAACTCGATGAAGGGCATCAGTCGCTCGACGATGACTTCGGGCGAACGGCGCCTCAGGACTGGCCAAGGCGCCACCCGCCGGCGGGCAGGTCGAGTGCCGCCTGCGGCCCCCATGAGCCAGGTGCATAGGGCTGGATCGGAGGCGGGTGGTCCAGGAGCGGTTGGCAGGCTCGCCAGAGGAGGTCGACCTCGTCGGAATGGCTGAACAACAACTGATCTCCGTGCATGACGTCGAGCAGCAGGCGCTCGTACGCCTCGAGCGGCTCGTCGTGGGGAAAATCGTCAGCGAAGTCCAGCGTGAGAGTTACCGGTGCCACCGTCAGGTCCGGCCCCGGCCGCTTTCCTCGCAGCTTGACCGAGACCACGGGGTCGTCGGTGAGCTCGAGCAAGAGCTCGTGGGGAAACGGCTCGCCGGCGAACACCTCGTGGTCGGGCTGGCGATAGCGCAGCGTGACAGACCGGCGTCCCTCGGCGAGGGACTTCCCCGTGCGCAGGTAGAACGGGACACCACGCCAGCGCTCGTTGTCGATCCAGGCCTCGAGCGCCACGAACGTCTCCACCGAGGAGCTCGGATCGACCCCGTGCTCGTCGCGATAGCCGGCGTACTGGCCGTAGATCGTGCGCGCCGGGTCGAACGCTCGCAGCGATGCGAACGCCGAGACTTTGGCGCCTGTGAGCCCGCTTGCGTCGAGCTCAGCCGGCCGATCACTGGCCACGAACCCGAGGAGCTGGCACAGGTGCGTGGAGATCATGTCGCGCAGGCAGCCCGTGCCTTCGTAGAAGGCTGCCCGTCCCTCCAGACCGAGGGTCTCCGGGACGTCGATCTGCACTGAGGCGATGCTGTGCCGGTCCCAGGCTACCTCGAAGAGCCGGTTCGCGAAGCGGAGCGCGAGGATGTTCTGCACGGCCTCCTTGCCGATGAAGTGGTCGATCCTGAAGACCTGGTCCTCGGACACCACCGTCTTCAACACATGGTCCAGCTCCCGGGACGAGGCCAGATCGAGACCGAACGGTTTCTCCACCACCAGCCGCGCGCGGTCGGCAAGGCCGGTCCGACCGAGCATTCCGACGACAGGTTGCATCGCCGTTGGCGGTACAGCCAAGTAGAGCAGCCTCTGTACGTCGCTGCCGAGTGCTGCCTCCGCCTCGCGCACCGCCAGCGCGAGGTCTGTCCCGTCCTCCGCCGACGACGATACGAAGGACACCCGCTCTACCAGCCTTTCCAGCACGTCCTCGTCGACGTCATGCACGAACTCGGCGACGGCGCGTCGCACCGACGAACGGAACTCGTCGTCCGACCCGGGCGCGCGCCGCCCCGTGCCGATCACGGCGTATTCCGCGGGCAACCATCCGGCTGATGCCAACCGGTACAAGCCGGGGAAGAGCTTGCGGCCGGCGAGGTCACCGCGCGCGCCGAAGATCACGATCACATGCGGTGGCAGGTCAGGCTCGGCTCGGTTCCGGACCTGACGCTGCGACGCGCCGAGCAGCGCGGTGGCCGTCGGGTTGGGAGAGCCCTCGAACGTGGATTGCATCGGACGCTCAGACCGGATAAGGGCTGGGCTCACGCTGGACCGTGATCCAGTGATCCGTGGCGAACTCCTCGATCGCCCAGGCACCTCCGTAGCGGTCCGGGCCGGACGTCTTCGCATCTCTGAAGGCGGTGTTCGGGTTGTGGTTGCCGGTCGCGTCGTGACGGGTCAGCATTGCCTGCGAAGGCGAGATCGAGTTCGGCCACACTCGCGAGCGGGATGTCGTGCAGTCGGTGGCATGGCGATCGCTCGAGCCGCCCCGCCGCTCGCCTGCGATCAGCATCGTGCCGAAGCCGCCGTAGGGCGTCGGACCGGTCACGCGGCCGTTGCGCTGCAAAGTAGGTGTCTCGGTCATGTCGGGAGCATCGGGCGTGGGCCCGGTCCGTCGAATCCGTGGATACCCCAGTAGCGACCCCGGTCCGCGACGCCTGACGACAACGTCAGAAGGCGATCAACGAAGGCCGCACTGGGCCTACGCAGGCCACTTCACTTGGGCATCGGGGTCGGCAGCAAGTCGCACGAGGCGCATCTCCTGATCCTTCAGCGGACCAGGATCCTCGACCCGTCGGGAACGAGATCGTCCCCGGCAGCCCTGAGATCGTGTGTGGCTCGCTCGGCAGATGCCCGGAATCCCATCGATGCGAACATGTCCGCGCGGGCCAGTTCCCGTCCGAGCTCGCCGACCGCGGGCTCCGACTCATCGCGGCCCTCCAGCCGACCGTTCAGTTCGCCGTCGCCGATAAGGTGGCTCCAGAGGATTCACCGGCGTCTGCGCGGATCAGGTCCGCCGCCCGCTCCGCGAGCGTCAGCACCAACCCGACCGGATTCAAGGCCGAGATCGTCGGGAACGACGATGCGTCGACCACCCGGAGACCGGCGACGCCACGCACCCGCAAGGCGGCGTCGAGCACCGCCATCGGGTCGGCATCGCCGCCCATCTTGCAGGTGCACGAGACGTGGTACACGGTCTGATGGGTGGCACGCAGCGCCTCGGACAGCCCTTCGTCGCTCTGGACGTGCTCCCCGGGGAAGATCTCGCGAACCACGTGGGACGCGAACGGTTCCTGCGCCGCGACCCGGCGCGCCGCACGGGCGCCAGCGATGAGCATCCGCTCGTCGCGTCCCTCCGCGTCGGTGAAGTACCGGTAGTCGATCGAAGGGACCTCCCTAGGATCCGCCGAGGTGATCCAGACCCGCCCGGAGCTCCGCGGCTTGGCGATGTTGAACACGAGGGAGACGTTGTTCTCAGGGAGCACGGCGCCGTACCGCTCGGCCGCGACGCCCCAGGTGTCCAACGGGATGTGGGTGGAGACATCCGGGACCGTGCTGTCGTCGTCGACCGTGATCACGTAGCCCGCGTCCCACCCGGTCGCTCGAACGGTCGGCCGGTCCGAGCGCGCCTCCCAGATCACCAGGCCCTCGGCGTGGTCCTGCAGGTTCTCACCGACCCCAGGCAGGTCGACCAGAACGTCGATCCCGGCCGCCTCGAGGACGTCGCGGGGGCCGATCCCGGAGCGCATGAGCAACGCGGGCGAGTCGATCGCGCCACAGCTGACGATGACCTCGCGGCGAGCCCGGACCACGGTCGTCTGCCCAGCGGAGCTGCGAAGAACCGCTCCCACGGCACGGCCGTCCTCGATGATCAGACGCTCCGCGAGCGTCTCGAGCACGAGTTGCAGATTGTCCCGCTCCTGAGCTCCGCGCCGGATGTAGCTGTAGGACGCTGATGAGCGGTGGTTGGTCTCCGGGTCGTAGCCGATCTCAAAGTAGCCGGCTCCGGTGAGGAACTCCGTGTCGTTCCAGGTCTCGCGCACCGGGACGTCGAGGGCGGCCGAGGCTGCCTCGATCACGTCCATCAGGTAGGGATTGCGGTCCGCCTCGGGGATGGGGGTCACCTGAGCCAGGAGCCGGTCGAAGTACGGGCTGACGGTCTCGTAGTCCCAGCCGTCGGCGCCGAGCGACACCCACTCGTCCAGGTCACCGCGGAAGGGCCGCCACGTGATCATGGTATTCGCCGTCGAGCATCCGCCGAGGATGCGCAGCCGGGCTTGACGGATGAACGAGTTGCCACGCTCCTGCGGCACGCTGCGGTAGTCCAGGTCGTACTCGCCCTCGAGCATCTCCGCCCAGCGCCGGATCGAGTGCGCGCGCGGCTCGTTCGCGTCGGTCGGCCCCGCCTCGACGAGTGCCACCGTCACCGTCGGGTCCTCGCTCAGCCGGGAGGCGACGACGCAACCCGCCGTACCTCCTCCGATCACGAGGTAGTCGACCGTCACATCCTCAGTCAACGTCTCCACCGCGCCGTCATCCTTCCGTGTCGTGGACGAACCACGTCGTCTTAAGTGCTGTGTACTTGTCGAGCGCGTGCAGCGAGAGATCGCGCCCGAAGCCGGAGGCCTTGACCCCACCGAAGGGCGTGGTCACATCGAGGGCGTCCACCGTGTTGACGGATACGGTGCCGGCGCGGAGGGCACTGGCGACGCGGTGTGCCCGTCGGAGATCGTCCGTGAACAAGGAGGCGGCCAACCCGTACTGCGTGCCGTTGGCGATCGCGATCGCCTCCTCCTCCGAGCGGAAGGTCGAGACGGCCAGCACTGGGCCGAAGACCTCCTCCTGTGCGAGGCGAGCCGAGGTCGCGACCCCGACGAAGGCCGTGGGCTCAAGGTAGAACCCGCCGGTCTCGCCCAGGGTCGCGTCCCCGCCGAAGGCGAGCGATGACTCGGTTCGCGCGGCGTCCACGTGGCCCAGCACGCTCTCCAGCTGGGCTTGACTGATCAGCGGGCCCATCTCGGTCATCGGGTCGAGCGGGTCCCCAATGACAAGAGCGGTCGCCCTCGACTCTATGCGCGCGACCAGCTCCTCGGCGATCGACTCCTCGACCACGAGGCGCGAGTTGGCCGAGCAGACCTGACCCGACGAGCCGAAGATGCCGAACACGGCCCGGTCGGCAACGCGATCCAGGTCCGCCACGTCGGCGAAGACCACGTTCGCGCTCTTGCCGCCACACTCCAGCCAGACCTGCTTCATGTTGGACCGTGCGGCGTAGCCCAGGAACACCTTGCCCACGCGCGTCGACCCGGTGAAGCAGAGCACGTCGATGTCCGGGTGTTCTCCGAGGGCGCGCCCGACCTCCGGCCCGAAGCCGGTCACGACGTTGAGCACGCCGTCGGGCAGCCCGGCCTCGGCACCCAGCTCGGCCAAGCGGAGCGCCGACAGCGGCGACTGCTCAGCCGGCTTCAGGACTACGCTGTTCCCTGCGGCCAGCGAGGGCGCGATCTTCCAGATGGCGGTGCCGAGCGGAAAGTTCCAAGGCACCACGGCACCGACGACGCCTACCGGCTCACGCGTAATGACGGCGAGATCTCCGGGACCCGTGGGCGCGACCTCGCCGTACTGCTTGTCGATGACCTCCGCATACCACTGCAGCGTCCGGGCGGCCTCGGGTACGTCGTAGGACGTCGTGTCGCCGATCAGGCGGCCGCCGTCGATCGAGTCGAGCAGCGCGAGCTCCTCGGCGTTCTCGCGGATCAGCTGGGCGAGTCGGAGCAGTACCCTCTTGCGCTCCCGCGGCGGCGCCCCCGCCCATGCCCGTCTCTCGAACGCCGAACGCGCGGCACCGACCGCGAGGTCGACGTCGTCGGATGCGCCACGAGCGACCGAAGCGATCACCGCGCCGTTCGCGGGATTGACGGTCTCGAACTCGCGACCATCGCGCGCACTCACCCAGCTACCGTCGATGAAGAGGCGGTCCCGAACGCTGATGGCGCCGGCTAGGCGAGCCCACTCGTCTCGACTGCGCATGTGCGTGCTGCTCCTGGTGGTGTGTCGGGTCGGCGTCGGGGACAGACACCGACCCGACACACGGTCGGGGGCCTCGCGGCGCCAGAGTGAACGCTACTTCTCTTTGGTCTTTATAACAACCATTGAATCCGAGCGAGCACACGGAATCGAATCAGAGCGCGCCTGTCTTTGGCCACTCTATCGTCCTTTAGGCCATCGCCGGCTGTGCGTAGAGGCTCTTGCCGCCACACACGTAGAGCAATTGTCCCGTGACGGCGCGAGCCCGGTCGCTGGCCAGGAATCGTGCCGCGTTGGCGACGTCCTCGGGCTCGCCCAGTGTTCCCATCGGCTGGGCTCGCAGCAGGCGTTCCAAGACCTCGGGGGGCTCGGAGCGCACCAGGGGTGTGTCGATCAGTCCCGGCGCGAGACAGTTCACCGTGATGCCGTGGCGGGCGAGCTCGATGGCGAGCGACCTGGTAGCCGAGACGACACCGCCCTTCGATGATGCGTACGCGACCTGACCGAACCAGCCGAGCCAGGCTCGTGATGCGATGTTGATGATGCGACCCGTCTTGCGCGGGATCATGCTGCGCGCAGCCGCTTGCGAGCACAGGAACACGCCCGTCTGGTTGACCGCGATCGTCCGCTGCCACTCCTCGTCGGTCACTCCTCGCACACCCCGGTCGATGCTGATTCCCGCGTTGTTCACCAGGACATCGACAGGGCCGAGGTCAGCTTCGACCCGGGCGAACGCCGCCTCGACCTCGCCCCGCGACGACACGTCGACGCGGAGCCCGACCGCCTGTCCCCCGACCTCGCGGATCGCCGACGCCGCGCGGTCGGCTGCACCGGCGTCGATGTCACCGACCACCACCGCAGAACCGTGCGCCGCCAGCTCGCGGGCGACGGCATTGCCGATCCCGCTGGCAGCACCGGTCACCAGGGACACCTTGCCCTTGAACTCGGCGTGGAACACGATCTCTTCTCCTTCGTCTCGGTCAGACCGACAGGCTCGACAGCAGGCTGGCGCCGCCACAGCAGTGCAGCGCCTGCCCCGTGATGTAGTTGCTGCGCGGGTCGAGGAAGAACTCGACGGTCGCGGCGATGTCGGCGGACGTGACCGGCTCAGGCGTCAGCGCCACCGGTTCGTGGAGATGCGTGCCGGGTACAGCACCCCGGTGGCGTCGTCGGTGCGCATCGAGCGGCAGGGCGAGCACACAATTGACCGTGAGGCCGGCTCGGCCGCGCTCGAGGGCCAGGCTGCGGACCGCGGCTACAAGGCCGGCGGCTTGGGCGGCGACCGCGGGTCGCCCGGCCCAGCCGAGCCAGTCGCGGCTGCCAACGGCGACGATCCGGGCCCCACCGTCGCCTCCGGACCTCAGCCGCCGCCCGAGAGACTCGACGAGCTCGACGAGCTCGGCCGCCGGGTCCACATCGAGGCCGGCCACGGTGTCCAGCAGACCCGGAACGAACACAATGC
The DNA here is from genome assembly GCF_004803405.1 of Nocardioides sp. GTDB lineage: Bacteria > Actinomycetota > Actinomycetes > Propionibacteriales > Nocardioidaceae > Nocardioides > Nocardioides vastitatis. Next base: position 9,111 of record NZ_SSXI01000226.1, read on the forward strand.
CGTCGAGCCGCGGCCCTTCGCTCACCGGGGTCGATCGACCCGCGTGCTCGACGATCCACCCGGCGGTGACCAAGGCCGACGAGACCGCGACCACGACGTCGTCGTCACCGTCCGCCCGGACCAGCACGCGACCCTCGCCGGCCATCACTCGTCGTCCCTGGTCGTCAGGATGTGGACTGCGCAGGCCCCGTTGTCGACACCGAAGATTCCGCCGCCGGTGACATGCGTGAGCGCGACCTCGGCCCCAGGCACCTGGAGCTCGTCGGCCTGACCGGTCAGCTGCCAGTACGACTCGCAGACCTGGACCACACCGGTGGCCCCGACCGGGTGCCCCCGAGAGAGGAGGCCGCCACTGGGGCTCACCGCAACGCGGCCGTCGCGGTCGAACTCGCCGTTCTCGAGCGCGACGTAGGCCTTGCCGCGAGTCGTCAAGCCGAGGGCCTCGGCATGGAGCAGCTCAGCAATGCTGAAGGCGTCATGCAGCTCGACGAGGTCGAGATCGTCCGGCCCGAGGCCTGCCTGCTGGTAGGCGCGTGCCGCGGTTCGCGCCGTGATGTCCGGCCACGTCATGTCCCGATACCCGGTTGAGAAGCGGCCCGACCGGACCACGCTGGCGGCGACCCGGACCAGGGGAAGGCCGTGATCTTCGGCGAACCCCTCAGAGCAGAGAAGAACAGCGGCCGCGCCGTCACTGTTAGGGCAGCAGTGCAGAAGTCGCAACGGATCGGCGACCAGCCGCGACTCGGAGACCTCCTCGAGCGTGACCTCGGCCTGGAAGTGCGCACGGGGGTTCCTGCTCCCGTTGGCACGGTTCTTGACCGACACCCGGTCCAGGTCCTGGCTCGTGGCCCCCCAACCGTGAAGGTAGCGCTGCGCCCGCATGGCGTACGCCGCCGGCATCACCATGCCCTGAGCGATCTCGAGGTCGTGCGAGGCGAGAGGCAACGCGCCACCCCCGAAGTCGCTGAGGTTCTCGGCCCCGAACGCGATTGCGCACCCGACGCTGCCACTCGCAACCGCCTGCCACGCGAGATGGATCGCAGAGGCGCCACTGGCGCAGGCGTTCTCGACCGTGAACACGGCAGGCCCGGAGACACCGACACGCTGAAGCACCCGCTGGGCGAGCAGCGAGCCGCCGTACATCGTCCCGCCGTACCCTGTCTCGACCTGAGATGGCGCCACGCCCGTGACACGCAGCAGGTCTCCCACTGCCTGCGCGCCGAGATCGGCGGCAGACTCACCGCGGTGCTTCCCGAAGGGCACCACGGCCGCACCTCCGACGTACACGTTCCTCATGACTGCTCACTTCTTTCGACGGGAATGCACACATAGGAGCAAAGCGCCCCCTCAGTTGTGCTGCCGATCCGGCCGAGACGGAGCCCGACCTCGGTACCGGCTACCAGCGCTTCGGCGGCGACGGCCTGCGCCAGCACTCGGACGCCGTCGACGTCGAGGTAGGCGAGCACGTACGGCGCCTCGAACTGCCGCAACCCGATCCTCACCACCGTCGAGGCGTACACGGTCCCCGTGGTCCCGGTGACCTCGGACGACGTGCGCAGGGACCCGCAGGCCGCGCACTGCTCGAGGGCGGGGAACCACGACTCACCGCAATCGAGGCACCTCGTGACGCGCAGCCGTACCTCCGGGCCGTCCGTGACGAAGTTGCCCTCGGTCACCACGGTTCCGGTCGAATACGCGTCCAGCTCGGCGATGCTCATCGACCTCTCCTCTCTTCCAGTGTCTCTGTCTGTCTTGTTCAGACCGTGGGTCGTTCAGCGACCCTTGAACTCGGGTGCGCGGCGCTCCGCGAACGCCGTCCGCCCCTCGATCCGGTCCTCGGTGTCCCGGAGGACGCCCCACAACAGCTGCTCCAGCTCGATCGAGCGGCTGAGCGGGAGGTCCTCGGCCCGGGTCGCCAGCGTCTTGATGCTCTGGACCGCGAGCGGTCCGTTCGCCGCGATTCGGCCCGCGAGCTCCAAAGTGCGTGCCAACAGCCGCTCGGGCTCCACGACCTCGCTGACGAGCCCGACCCGCAGCGCCTCCTCAGACGTGATGCGGTCCCCGGTCAGGAGCATCTGCATCGCCACGGCGCGCGGAATCGCACGAAGGAGCTTCGACACACCGCCGACAGCGGGAACGCTCCCCCACCGGGCCTCCGGGAGACCGAACGTCGCCGTCGTGCTCGCGAGGCGGAGGTCGCAGTCGAGCGCGATCTCCGCGCCACCTCCCAAAGCGTGGCCGTTGACCGCAGCGATGAGTGGCTTGCGAATGTCGAGAGAGCTCAGCGCGAGGGCACGGACATACAACCCGTTCTCGACGCTCTCGGCGTACGGCTGGAAGTACGCCTGGGCGAAGCCCGCTTCGGAGGGCATCGTGCGCTTGAGGTCTGCGCCGGTGCAGAACGCGCGCTCACCCGTCCCGGTGAGCACTGCGACGCGGAGATCGGGGTCGTCCCGGAACGCGCGCATCTCCTCGTTGAGTGCCACCATCGACTCCGGATCCAGCGCGTTGAGCGCCTCCGGCCGATCGATGCGGACGACGAACACCCGGTCCTGACGTTCGGTGACGATGGCCATGTCAGCCCACGACTCCTTCTTCCTCGAGCTGTCGGTACTCGGCAGCGTCCAATCCCAGGAGGTCGACGCACACCGCCTCGCTGTCGGCGCCGAGTAGCGGCGCTGGAGAGCGCAGCGCACCTGGGGTGGCCGACAGCCGGTACGGGATGGCGTCGTACACACTGGGCCCCATGACGGGGTGGTCCAGCACCTCCCAGTGCCCGCGCGCCCTGAGTTGCGCGTCGAGCATGAGGGCATCAGCGTGGAGCACTTCCGAGGCGGGCACTCCGGCGTCCGTGAGGGCGCGGGCCAGGTCGTCGGCGACCCAGGACCTAGTCCGACCAGCGACCAGCTCGTCGAGCCGGCCGGAGTTCCGTCGGCGACCGTCCGCACCGGCGAGGGCAGGCTCGTCCCATCGCTCGTCCCAGAGAACCCGGCACAGGCCGCTCCACTGGTCGTCGGTGACGACCGCAATGGCGCACCAGGAGTCGTCGCCGGCGCAGGGATAGACACCATGAGGCGCGGCCAAGTCGTCCCGGTTGCCGTCCCGGACAGGTGCGTCCCCGGCCGCCGCGGCGACGAGTGCCGGGCCGATGACGTTGGCAGTCGACTCGAGCTGCGCCAGTTCGATGTACTCGCCCTGCCCGGTGCGGCGACGCTTCCGAAGAGCAGCCAGGACCGCGACCGCACCGTGCAAGGGGTTGGGCACGTGGTCCGGGAAGTTCGTCCCTGTCCCTACGGGCGGGCGGTCTGGGTAGCCGGTCAGGCCGAGCAACCCACCCGCCGCTGCGATCGTGAGGCCGTACCCGCGCCAGCCGTGGTGCGGGCCCGCCCGTCCGATCATCGGCATCTCGAGGTAGACCACGCCGGGGCGGACCTCGCGAGCGGCGTCGTAGCCGAGACCGAGTCGGTCCATCGTTCCCGGGCTGAAGTTGTTGACCACGACATCGCTCGTCGAGATGAGGCGCAGGGCCAGGTCTCGGCCGCGAGGATCCTTGAGGTCGAGGCACAGGGATCGCTTGCTGGTGTTGCGATTCGCGAAGTAGCCGCTCCGGTCTGGGCCCCTCTCGCCATCCCGGAAAGGCGCCATCGAGCGGATCGGGTCGCGCCGCTGTCGTGATTCGACCTTGACGACGTCGGCGCCGTGGTCGGCGAGCGGCTTGGTGAGGAAGGGGCCCGCGCCGACCCAGGAGAAGTCGGCGACCCGGACCCCGCTCAGCGGGAAGGTGCGCTGCACGGGAGGCTCCTCCCGGCCGCCGGCGTCGAACCGGCGCGCGGCTGGACGTCGGAGTAGCGGAAGCGGTAGGGCGACCCGGGCAGGAGCACGTCATGCCCGTCCATGTCGACAGTTCGGAAGAAGCTGCGCTCGAGCAGCTGCGGATCCCGCAGCAGGTCCTCGGGCGTCGCCACGGGCGCGATGCTGATCCCGCGGCGCTGGCCCTGGCCGACGAGGTCGCGTTTGGTCCTGGAGTCGGCGAACGACTCGAACTGCTCGCGGAACAGCTCGACTGCCTCCGTCGAGCGCCGCCACGTCGAGTCTTCCCAACGCCCGTCGGCGAGCTCGCGCGCGTTGGCAACGCCGGCGTCGTCCAGCCACGCGACGATCTGGTCCCAGGCGAGCGGGCTCCCGCCGAGGCCGCCCACGAGGTAGACGAAGCCGTCGCGGCAGGTGAAGAGCCCCGTGCCTGCCTCACGAGGACCGGCGCCGACCCTGCGTCGTGTCACTCCCTCGAGGTCGAGGTACTGCGCAGCATTCTCTAACGAGTGCGCGACCGCCTCCTGGACGGAGACGTCGACGAACTGGCCCACCCCGGAGACCTCGAGGACGTCGAGGGCGATCAGCGCCGCGACTGCTGCGTGCGTGCCCGCGATAACCGACGTCTGCTCTCCCCAGGCCCGCACCGGTGCGCGATCCGGGTCGCCAGCCAACGCGAGCAGGCCGCCCGCCGCGAGCAGCGTCAGGTCGGTAGCAGGGCGGTCGGCGTACGGCCCATCCATCCCGAACGGACTGATCGCGACGTGCACCAGAGCCGGGTGTGCCGCGGCGACCGCATTCGGCGAGAGTCCTCGGTCGGTCAACTCGGCCGGCCCCTCGTCGGTCACGAGGAGATGCGCCCCGGCCAACAGCCCGATCACGTCACAGTCGTGCGAGGCGGCGATCTTGCCGGCATTCATGAAGGAAGCGCGGTGCGGGGAGGCGAACCGATCCGAGCCGACTCGATGCACCTGCGCTCCGAGGTCGGCGAGCAGCCGGCCGCAATACGAGCCGAGACCCGTAGAGGCGTCCACAACGACAACGCCGTCGAGCGGTGCGGAGAAGTCGATCGATGCCATGCCGCTCACCAGCCCGGCACGACGAAGATCGCCCAAGTCACGACGGGGGCCACCAGCACGAGGCCGAAACCCCACGTCATAAGCCCGCGGTAGACGCGCGCGCTCTCGGCCTCAGGAGTGTTGGCCACGACCAGGGCGCCGTTTGTGGAGAAGGGGCTCGTATCCACGACCGAAGCCGAGATCGACAAGGCGGCGACCAGAGCGACCGGTCCGAGGTCGCCGGCGGCGAGCAGGGGGACCGACAACGGGATCAGGGCGCCGAGGATGCCGGTCGTCGAGGCGAACGCGGAGACGAAGGCGGCTACGAACAGCAGGACCAGGGCCGCGAGGACCGGCAATGGGACGTCGGCGATCTCGCGACCGAGGTAGTCGATCGTGCCTTGCGACTCCAAGAGTCCGACGTAGGTGACGATGCCCGAGATGAGGAGGACGATTCCCCAGCTCACATCCCCGAGCGCCGACTTCGCCACGTCAGGCGACATCAAGGCGAGGATGCTGGCGACGGTCATCGCGCTGAGGCCGATGTCCAGATCGAACGCCAGGGATCCGACCGCGAGGATCACCATTCCCGACAGAGTCACGATGCGGTCACGCCGGGCGCGGGCCCCCACCTCGACGGCAGGCGCGACAACAGCTCCTCCGGCATGGCGACCCGACGACGGCTGGACTGCTCCGCCCGAGCCGCCCGAACCCAGGACGTCCTCGTCCGTAATGGTCGAGACTGGTCCGGACCTGCCGCGGCTGCGAAGCAGCTCCACTCCGCCGAACGCAGCGTAGACGACGGCGGCGAGCACGATGTTGAACACCAGGTTGGAGACGAAGACCACCTTCGGGTTCCCCGGGATGCCGGCTGACTCAACCAGACCGTTGGTGATCACGCCCAGCACGCCCAGCGGCGAGAAGTTCCCCGCCGCTGATCCGTGAATCACCATCAGACCCATGAGGAGAGGGTTAATCCCGTAGCGGACGGCGAAGGCGAGGGCTACGGGGGCGATGACGGCGACCGCGGCTGGGCTGAGTGCGCCGAGGCCCACCAGGACGGCACTGAGGGCGAAAACCACCCACGGCAAGGCGGCGACAGAGCCGCCCACCGAGCGAACGGCGCCCTCGATCAGCCAGTCGATGGTGCCGTTCCTCTTCGCGATGGCGAAGAGGTACGTGACGCCGACCAGGATCACGAACAGGTTGGCCGGGAAGCCCGCGAGCAGCTGCTCGACCTCGGCCTCGAAGACCCAGGTCCCCACGGCGAACGAGCCGACGAATGACAGCAGCCCGAGGTTGACCGAGCGGGCAGTGCCCACGGCGAAGATCCCGATCAGGACCGCCAGTGCGAGGAGGTGTGTCATGACCCGCTCCATTCGACTTCGTGCCTGCGATGTTTACTTCGCTATTGCGAAGTTACTCGGGCTTGAATCCGCCGTCAAGACCTCCACCGAGCTTTTACGAAGTTCACTTCGTGATTTCGTGCCATGATGCGGCTATGAACCCGGCGCGACTCGATCGAGCACTGAAGATCCTCGAGTACCTGGCGCATCACCAGGAGGGCTCGGCACTCAAGGGGATGTGCGAGGACCTTGACCTCCCGATGAGCAGCGCCCACGACCTCATGGCCGCCCTCGTCGAGCTGGACGTCGTCCGGCAGTCAGACCCCAAGACCTATATCCTCGGCCCGCGCGCGCTCGTCCTGGCGCTCTCGATACTGGACTCGATCGACCTGCGGCAGGTGACCCGGCCCTTCCTGGCCCGGCTGTGCGAGCAGGTCGGGGAGAACACCTATCTCGCACTCAGGAGCGGGAGCACGGTGACCTACGCCGACCGCCACGAGGCGGGCCAGAACGTCGCCATCGTGATGAAGCTCGGTTCCCCCCGCCCCCTCCACGCCACGAGCATCGGGAAGCTGTTATCGGCGTTCAACCCAGATCTCGAGGCCGAGGCGCTCAAGCCTGCCCACCTTGAGCCGCTCACCGCCCGGACGATCATCGAACGCGACGCGCTGCGTGCCGAGCTCGCCATGATCCGGGAGCGCGGCTACAGCGTCACCGACGGCGAGAGCGTCGAGGGCATCGTCGCCATCGCGACCCCCATCTTCAGTGCGACCGGCGCGGTCGACGCAGCGGTCCACATCTCGGCGCCACGGGGCCGGCTGACCGGGGATCGGCTACCCGTCGTGCTCACCGAGATGCTCCGTACCTCGGCCGCGATCTCGGAACAGCTCGGCGCGCCCTCGGAGGTGGTCCGTCCCGACCTCGCCTCCGTGGCGGCTCTCGAGGCCGACCGCGTGCGCAGGGGACACGCTCGTGGGTTGACCTAGAGCCTTACGATCGTCGAGCTGGCCAACGACAACTCGGCCATCTCTACGTCACGAACACCAGGTGACCTCGCCGTCGCCGCATGGCGAGCAGGACGGCCCGCGTCATTGCGACGCGCGTCGAGGCGGCCAGCAGCGAACGCACGACCCAGGCCGATGCTGACGCCGGTGATGAGGAACAGCACGGGCTACTCACCTGGGGCGGTGATCTGGCCGCGCACCCAGTCGGCCACCGCCGCGTGACTCGCGCACCAGACGTCGCCGTGGGACATCACGTGGCCGAGCAGCTCGTCGAGGACCGTCATCCGCGAGCGGTGGCCGATCACGTGCGGGTGCAGGGTGAGTTGGAAGGTGCCCCCGTCCGCCCGCGCGGAGTCGAACTCATCGACCCAGACCCCGAGCACGTCGCGAGGCGAGGTGTACGGCCGAGCGGAGCCGAACCGGTCCATCACGAAGTAGGGCGCGTCGTCGCGGATCCAGTCGACTGGGATCTCGACGAGGCCGGTGTCCCGACCGTGCGAGCGGAGCTCGTACGGGTCGTCGTCCGCCATCAACGACGAGTCGTACTCGAGCCCGAGGTCGAGAAGGATCTGGAGGGTGGCGGCGCTGAAGTCCCAGGACGGGGTCCGGATCCCCCGTGGTCGAACCCCGCAGACGCGCTCCAGGGCGTCGAGAGAACGAGCCGTGAGGTCACGCTCTGCAGCCTCGGGCAGCAGAGTCGTCCGTTCGTGGATCCATCCGTGGGCAGCGACCTCATGCCCGCGCGCGACGTACTCGCGTGCCTCGTCGGGGCGTGCGAGTGCAGCCACGGCGGGCATGAAGAACGTCGCCGTCATCCCGTGCCGGTCGAGCAGGTCGAGGATGCGTGGGACGCCGGCGCGGGCGCCGTACTCACCCTGGGCGAGCTGCCCGGGCGACGTGTGGTTGTCCCGGAGCGGGATGGTCTCGTGGTCGGAGTCGAAGGAGATCGCGACGGCCACCTTCTTCTCCCCGGGCCATGACTCCGGCTTCAGCGAGCGGCCAGCGCGCACCGCGTCGAGGTGGCTACGCCAAACCGACTCAGGCCACTCCCAGGGTTGCTGGTCCGCCGCAGTCACGACCACGGCATCCCGATCGTGTCGTACGTGGTCTCGCACGGGGTCCCCACGGCCAGGTGCATGACGGCGGCCGTCAGGTCGAAGATCGCGGAGACGTTCGTCTGGCCGAGGATCTCCCGCGTCCCGCCGCAGCTGTCCGGCACCCCTGGGTGCCGGCAGATGCTCTCGGGAGCACCGTAGTGGTCCCGCAACACCTGGGAGATGTCGGCCAAGGACACCCCGCCCCGGTTGCGGGCCTCGTCGAGCAGCTGGTCGGCGCGATGCTGCCGGAAGTAGGTGCCGGGCGACAGCTGTGGCAGGTAGTCCATGCGGTCTCGGACCCCCGGCTCGGGGGCCAAGAAGTGGTTGGCATGGGCAACCACGCCGTTTCGTGGGAACAGCAGGTCGTATCGCTTCGGGTTGTACTCGAGGTCGACGACCTCTCCGGTCTTGCCACCGATGAGGAAGTTGCCCGAACCAGCGCGCTCAGCGCTCGACACCGCCCAGGTGCCGTCGAGAGCGGAAGTGCTCTGGAGGACGTCTCGCGCCAGCGTGTGGAAGCTGCCGCCGATGCCGTTTACGTCGCTGCCCAGGAGGTTCACGCACAGCCCCACCCCCGAGGAGTTCATGCCGAGTTTCGCGAGCATGCCCGGTTCGGTGATGGTAACGAGACGTCGACCGCCCTCAAGATCGATGTCGAGGAGGATCGCGAGCTCGAGAAGCTCGGTGAGCCAGTCCCAGTTCTGCCCGATGTAGACGTGCCCGTCCGCCGATGCCGAGGCGTCAACCCCGACGACCGTGCACTCGGTGAGCGCCGTGGTTCCGACCGCGCGGTAGGCGATCTCGGTGCGGAAGTTCAGCGCGGCAATCGCGGACACAGGCAGGCCCGCGCCGTCCGCAATCCCCTGCATCTCAACAAGGGCGTCGGGGCGGTGCGTCTCCAGCCAGTCGAGGTGGGGCAGGACCGCCTCGGCGACCGCGCGCGAGTCGAGCCCTGCGAAAGCGTGGAACCATCGTCGGTAGACGTCCGCGGCTTCGTTGATCTGGTCGTGGGCCTGCGTTCCGTGTCCGTATCCGCATTGGTACGGCGCTCCCTTAACCTGAACGACCCTCATGCCAGTGTCCCTGCACCCGCCGGCCAGCTCACCGGGAGTCCGCGGTTTCCGACGCCCGCCCCGCCGTCGACGACCAGGACCGACCCCGTGATCCACGACGCGGCCGGGCTCACAAGGAACGCGACAGCCTCCGCGACATCCTGGGGCACCCCTGCCCTCGCCAGCGGAATCCCGGCGAGCACCGCGGCCTCGTAGTCGGCGGAGATCGGGTTCACCTCGCTGTCGACCTTTACGTAGCCGGGCGCGACGGCGTTCACCCGGATCCCGTGCCCGGCCAATTCGAGAGCTTGCGCCTTCGTGAGCATGTCGAGCGCAGCCTTCGACGCCGAGTAGTGGGCGGCGCCCATCCGAGCGCGGGTCCCGGCCGTCGAGGTGATGTTGACGACCGATCCGGTCGATCCCCCGGCCACGAGCGTGCGTGCGAAGGCGGCCGTACAGAGGTGAGGCCCTGCGAGGTTGGTGCGAAGGACCCCGTCCCACGTCGCAGCGTCGATCTCAAGGAGCGGCGTGCTCGGGTAGCGGCCAGCCGCGTTGACGAGGATCGTGAGATCGCCGAACCGCTCCGCGACCCGGGCGAACGCCGCCTCCACCTGCTGCTGTTCGGACACGTCGGCGGCATAGAACGCCGCAAGTTCCTGCACGGCGTCGGACGGCCGCAGGTCGAGGCCTACGACGGTGGCGCCGCGGGCAGCAAGTGAACGGACGACGGCGACCCCGATGCCGCCCGCCGAGCCGGTCACGACCGCCGTTCGTCCGGCGAGTACCTGGTCAGTCACGCCCACCGCTCCTGTCGCATCAGGTGCACGCGCGAGCCGCGTGCGAGGGAGTCCGGTTGCCGGTGGCCAAGGCCTCACCCTTGTACATGGCCACCGGCAACCGAGTCACTGTGTGATCGTGAAGCGGACGACGCCGAAGAGGCGTACGTCTCGACCGATCTTCTGAAGGAGGCCGACGTCCGTGCGGATCTGTCCCCAGACCGAGGACGAGACGGGACCGTCAGCCATCCGCATGTCGTTGTCGCCGTAGACGACGGATAGCTCACGGTGCTCCGGGCAGTAGACGACGTCGCCTGGTGCGCAGAAGATCGTGGCGTTCTCCAGCTCCAGCGAGCCCGGCAGATCGACAGGGCCGACGCCACGGATCACCTCCCCCGACCACGCCGCGTGGACGAAGTAGCCGGTGAGTGGAAGGCTCTCCCGGACGGCCGCGACGGTGTCCGGGCAGACGTCTTCCAGGAGGGTGATCTCGAGCTTCTCCTCCCCGATCCTGAGGGTCAGGGTCCCGGCACCGGCGCTCGGCTCGCGGACGACCGGAGTCGGCCAGATCGAGTCCCAGAGCGCACGGACCTCGTCGCGCGCGACTGCGTCCGTCATCAGATCCTCGCCTTGCTGCTCTTGGAGTGCTCGGACTCCTTGAAGACGTCACGGCGGCGCTCGATGACCTGACGGCGCACGTCCTCCCACTCCGCGGAGGTCATCGAGGTCGTGCGGTTCATCAGGGTGTTCTTCGGCCACATCTCGCCCGACTCCGTGTACACCTTCGCGAAGATCTCCGACGGCATGAAGACGGTGCGCGAGCAGAACCCGCTCTCCTCGCGGTAGCGGCGCAGTGACTCCATGTTCACCTCCGCGGCTACCCCGGACTCGCCGTGGGCGGACGCCCGAGCCAGCAGGCGCCCGGTGTAGTCAGCGATCATCGAGCGCCCGGCGCCGAAGTCGACGGCGCGACCCGGGTGGTACAGGTGCCCGCGGTTCGCCTCGATTGTGTAGCTCATGCTCGAGAAGGCATTGAACTGCGTAATCACCGCCATGAGATCCTGCGGCTCTGTCATCCACGGCTCGAGCCAAGCGTTCGGCCGCATGATGATCTCGGCGCCGTTCAGCATCAGGCCGCGCGAGACCTCGGCGTACTGCCCCTCACCGCAGATCTGGAAGCCGAGGCCACCGATCTCGGTGTGGGCGACCGGGAAGAATGCATCGAGCCCGTCTCCGAACTTCTCGACGAACCAGTCGTACACGTCGCCGGGGGCCGTGCTGCCCGCCTCGTAAGAACGGCTGATGACGGTCTTGTGGTGCCGCAGGACGATCTCGCCCTTGGGGTCGATCACGAACGCGACACTCATCGGGCGGCCCGGCAGGTCGTCGTACTCGACCCAGGCGTGCGCGGCGATGAAGACGCCGTGCTTCTTGGCCTTTTCGGCGAGCGCGTCGGACTCCGCGCCGGGCAGCTTGATCGCGTGCCCATTCCAGCTGCCATCAGGCTTGCGCGGCAGGCTCATGAACCCGTATTCCGGGAACACGACGAGCCGGCACGGGGCCCCGGTGATCATGGACCAGTACGGGACCATGTGGTCGATGAGCTCAAGCCAGCGGTTGAGGTTTTTGTCGAAGAGCTCCTCCTGGTTCGCGGCGTAGTGCATGTTCGGCTGCATGGCCGCGATCGAGAAGTAAGTGTTGTCGTCTGCCATGGTGGCTCCTGTCGTACGTTGGGTGCGCGGGTGTGAAGAGCAGGGAGAGATTCAGGGACGGGCGGTCACCAGCCGAGAGCGGAGATCGAGCTTGCGTCCAGACCGTCCTGGAGCCATGCGATGCCGAGGTTCGCCACGGTGCTGACGTAGCGGCGGTCGTGGTAGACGAGGGGCTGCGGGTCTGCCTCGTTCTTGTAGACGGCCTCGACCAGCCCGATCATGATCGAGTGAGAGCCGAAGTCGACGGCGCACTGGAGCCGGCACATGAGCGCTCCCGCGACACCGTCGAGGACCGGGAACTCCGGGCCGATCCCGTCGAGGACCGGGTCGTCGCTCAGCAGTGTCTCCGGGATCGTCTTGTTGCCGCCAGGTCGGCTGAAGAGGTTGGCGACCTCCTCCTGATCCTGACTGAGGACGCTGATCACGAAGCTCTCGGCCGCGGCGATCGCGGCCCGGGTCCGCGCCTCGCGGTTGACACAGATCAGCGCGGACGGGGGGTCGAGCGACAGCGAGCAGACCGAGGTCGCGGTCATGCCGCTCGCCACGTTGCCGTCGCGGACGGTGATGAGGTTGACCGTCGCCGCGCAGCGGCTGAAGAAGTCCCGCGTGGCTGGGCGAGCCGCCGCGCCAGTGACGGCCCCGACCCGCTCTGGGATGACGGCCGCGCGATCAGCCCCGGGCGGCAAGGGACTTCTCCCGCACCTGACGGACCAGGCCGTCCGCGAGCGCGTCGACCCGGTTCCAGTCGAACGACCGGCCGAGGTGGCCGTTAGTGACGTGCGGCGGACCAGCGTAGAACATCTCGTACTGGAGGTGACGGCTTGCGAACTCGCTGCCCGCGAAGTCCCAGGCCATGCGCATGAGCTGGTAGTGCTCCTTGGCGTCCTCAATGTTGGTCTGCCCGGAGGTGCGCAGGTAGGCGTCGACCGACGCAGGGTTCTCGAACGCGGAGACGTCTGCAGGCTGCCGGAACGGGTGACCGCCGATGAGCTCGCGCATCCGCAAAGCGAACTGCGGGAACTGCTGGGAACTCCAGGCCATGGTGGCGTAGAGCACCTCGCGGTTGTTGCTGACGAAACCGCTCGGCCACTGCTCGGGGGACGCCTCCTGGCCCTGGATCAGGCCGTCGAGCATGCCGACGTAGAGCGCCATCTTGCGGAGCTCGTCCTGCACCGCCGGGATGCCCGACGTTCCGATCACCTCGGTCACCAGTCGGGTGAGGCCCAGCATCGTCCCCGTCTTGGTCAGAAGGCGCGCGTGCGCCTGGAGGTTTGCGAGCGCGTGGGCCGGCGTGTTGTTGAACGCCGCCAGCGAGGTGGCGATCGAGTTGAACGTGAACACCCGCTCCCGCGGCACCCGGACGTTGTCGAAGACCAGGACCGAGTCCGTCTCGTCGAAGTTGTTTGCAAGCGGGTACTCGAAGTCGTTGGCATGGGCCTCGAACGGCGTCCGGCTGATCAGCTTCAGGCCGGGCGTGGCCATCGGGAGCGCGAACGACACCGAGTGGGCCTCGTCGCCGGGCCGGAGGGGAAGGATGTTGCCGACCCAGATCTCGTCGGCCAGGACGGCCGAGGTGGCGAGCACCTTCACACCGTGGACGACGATCCCGTCCTTGTCCTCGTCCACGACACGCATCGCGTTCGGGTTACGCGCGGGCTCCCCGCCCTTGCCGCCGTCGTACAGCTCGCTCAGGGCGCGCGTCCCGGACGGCGGTGCGACCGCGTGGGCCAGGAACAGGTCGCCGTCCCGGATGAACCGCCAGTAGTCGAGGACGTGGTCAGGGAAGCCGCCGTCGGCGAAGACGTCGGCCTGGCACGCCATGCCGGTCGCGGACGTGCTGACGTGGTCGGGAGTGCGGCCCAGAAGCCCACCGCTCGTCTCGGCCACGATCTGGTGGAACTTCCGGCGGAGCGTGAGGTCCGCACCGGTCCGCGGCCGCAGGAACGTCAGGCTGCAGCGCTCGCCCGTCTCTTCCTCGACGTACGTCGTGACGTCTTCGTTCTTGGGATCGGACACAGTCGCGTAGATGTTGCCCACGCTGTCCGCAGCGTTCTTGAACGCGTCATGCGAGGTGACATCGGTGATCAGCTCGCCGCCGACGTACACCTGACGGCCGTCCTGGAGGCCCTTGAGGTAGTCGGCCTTGGAGCGCAGCCTGTTCGCCACGATTGGTACCTTCCTGATAGGTCGAGCTGGAGAGATGTGAGAGGTGATTGAGGGCGCGCTCGTCCGACCGACGACACTGTCGGCATCGGTCGCCGCAGGCGCCGAGATCTTCTGGGTTCAGAAGGTCGGTGGCGTGACCACCCAGACGGCGATGACCTGTTCATCACCGATGTTGCGATAGGAGTGGGGCAACGAGCTCTCGAAGGTGATGGAGTCGCCGGCTTCGAGCACGTAGACCTGGCCGTCCACCGTCACCTCGTGGGTCCCCTGCAGCACGAGTCCGAACTCCTGACCCTCGTGCACGAACGGGGTTTCGCTCGTGTCGTGGCCCGGCGGAACCTCTATCCAGAGAGCTTCCAGCGGTCCTCGCAGCGAGGGCGTGAGGAGCTGGTGCTTGGCCTCTGAGCCGGCCTCGTGCAGGTCCAGAGTCCGGCGCTCGCTGGCTCGCACGACGGGCGACTGCAGGTCCGCCTGATGCAGGAGGCGACCGATCGGTACCTCAAGCGCGTGGGCGATGTCGGCGAGCGTGTTGAAGGCGGGGTTCCCGTTCCCACGCTCGATCTGACTGAGCAAGCCGACGCTGACACCCGACCGCTTGCTGAGCTCGCCGAGTGTCAGGCTGCGGTCTTTCCTGAGCGAACGCAGTTCGCTGCCGAGACGCGACACGAGTTCGCGCCTGTTACCCGACGTCCGTCCGACGAGGTCGTCGTCGCTCACGGTCTACCTCCTGCATCAGCGTTAAGTTCATTACATCGGAACTTCTTCATTCTGTCAAGAGAATGAAGAAGTTCACTTAGATGAACATTCGCCAGTAGGGGCTCAGGAGGCGGACAGCACCTCGTTCAGATAGGCGGTGTCCTGGAAGTACACACGGATCGCCGAGATCCGACCGTCCGTGATCGTGTAGGTCTCGGCACCCGGGATCGGGTAGTCGATCCCGTCGACGCCCTTGATGGTGAGCGTGAACTCGCGGAAGACCTTCGAGTCGTCCCCCATCAGGTCGCCGATCTCGCTGCGCGTCCCGTCCGGGTCGATGCCCGGGGCATTCTCGAGGGCCTCGTGCAGCGCCCGGAAGACTCCGAGGAAGCCGTCAATACCGACCCACGTCCCTCCCCACGGGATCATCTCTGCCTCGACACAGATCGCATCCTCGGTCAGGTGCTCGCGAAGTGCCTGCTCGAACCCCGGCTCGCGGCGTCCGCGCAGCGCGGTCAGGTACGAAGCAACGAGGTCGGTGGTCGTACTCATAATGATTCCTATCGGCAGGGGCCCGTTGGCCCGTGGTTACTGGAGATGAGGAGGAAAGTGAACGAGATCAGCGACCCGTCACGAGGGCGCCGAGCTGGCTGAGCTTGCTCGCGCGATCGAGGCCGCGCTCCTCGCGGACGTCGGCAGTTCGATACAGCCGCTTCATGGCGTTGACGCCGATCCACCGCAAGGGTTCTGGTTCCCAGCGGCGGAGTGGCCGACCTACCCAGGGCAGCCGCGTCAGCCCGGTATCGGCGCCGGTCACGAGGTCGGTCAAGGTTCGACCAGCGAGGTTCGTCGTGCTCACACCACTGCCGACATACCCTCCCGCGCTGGCGATCCCCAGGGCCGGATCGAAATTGACCGAAGGAGTCCAGTCGCGCGGGATCGCCAGCACCCCGCACCACGAGTCGGCGATCGGCAGGTCGCGCAGCTGCGGAAACCAGTTCGTGACGGCCTCAAAGAGGTGCTCACGCGCCCGGTCGGTCGTCACACCTTCCTTGTCGAGCGACGATCCATATCCGTACTTGGGATTGATTCCTCGGGCACCCATCACAACTCGCCAGTCAGGAGTGAGCTGAGCGGCCGCGTAGGCATTCGCGCCGTCGGCGAGGAGTTCCGCCTCGATCCAACCGATCTGTTGCCGGAGCTCCACCGGGATCGGCTCGGTCACGATGACGGTCGACTGCATCGGGAAGACGTCACGCCTATGTCCGGGCAGCTCGACCAGATAGGCCTCGACCGCGCGGATGACGATCGGGGCCCGAACAGTCCCCTTTACCGTCACCACCCGGGAAGGCTCGATTCGCAGCGCCTCGGTGTTCTCGTGAACGCGGACTCCTCGCCGCCGTACGACGTCGAGGAGTTGCCGCACCATCTTCGCCGGCTGAACACGCGCGCCGTACTCGTTGTAGTAGCCGCCGAGAACGCCGTCGACAGCTACGCGCTCGGCCACCTCGTCTCCGGACAGCCAGCGGTAACCGGCATTGGCGCCCCACGTACACCGCTTCTCGTAGCTGGCGCGCACGCGGGCGAGCTGCGCCCGGTTCTGCGCGAACCGGATGATCCCGCCCTGGCGTTGATCTGCGTCGATGCCTTCGGCGCGACAGACCTCGAGCACCTCGTCGAACGTGTGGTTCATGGCGTGGTGCATCGAGACCACGCCGGCACGGCCACCGCGGGCGGCGATGTCCTCGAACTTTCCGTCGAACTCGGAGCTGAGCCAGCCTGCATTGCGTCCCGACGCGCCGTACCCGGCCATGCGCTTCTCGACGACCGCGATCTCGGCGTCTGGTCGCGCCATGCTCAGGTAGTAGGCGGTCCACAACCCGGTGAGGCCGGCACCCACGATGCAGTAGTCGACGGCGCGATCCCCCTCCAAGGCGTCGTCGGGACGTGCCCCCGCCTCGTAGAGCCAATACGACGGCACATCCTCGCGGCGCGTCCTCATGCTGCTGCCTTCCTTGACGGGCGCGCGCATGCGACGCCGCATTGGTTCACTCCGCGTCCATTATTGGGGCAAACGACGTCTCCGCGTCAACGAAAGCTCCATGACGTGGACGTGCCTGGACTCGGACCGGCAGCTCGCCCGCCGCGTCCCCCTTCACTCCAACCTTCTAGGGCGCCTTGACGAACTCGTAGACTTAAGGTCTACTTTCCGTCCATAAAAGAACATGCCGACGACCCCTGGCGGGAGAGTCGAGCCGCTCAGCTCGACGCCGAAGGAGCAACTCTCCCCACGAATCTCTCAGGCCCCGCACCGCTTGGGTGAGGCAACTCTGGAAAGACAGGACGCGAATCGCCCTGCACCCAAGGTGCAAGCCGCCCACGGACGGCGAAGCTCTCAGGTACCGATGACAGAGGGGGAGGCCGATTCGGCGCCGCCATCGTGGCGCCCCAATCAGGAGGCCCCCTGTCGTGTCCACGACCTTCTCGTACGCTCGCACCTTCGCCGACCGCCATATCGGCACCACCGCAGCCGAGCAGGCGACAATGCTCGCTGCCCTTGGGTTCGCCCGGCTCGACGACCTGATGGACGCCGCCGTGCCGGCCTCGATCCGGACCGATATGGACCTGGCGCTGCCTGCCCCGGTCGACGAAGTGCGTGCCGCTGCCGAGCTAGCCGGACTGGCCGCGCGCAACACCGTCGCCGTCCCCATGATCGGCTTGGGCTACCACCCCACCGTGACGCCAGCCGTGATTCGCCGCAACGTGCTAGAGAGCCCCGCCTGGTACACGGCCTACACGCCGTACCAGCCGGAGATCAGCCAGGGACGTCTCGAGGCGCTCCTCAACTTCCAGACCCTCGTCGGAGATCTGACCGGCTTGCCGACGGCGAACGCTTCACTCCTGGACGAGGCGACCGCCGTCGCCGAGGCCGTCATGGTCATGCGGCGCGCGACGCGGTCCACGTCGAACCGCATCCTCGTGGACGCGGACTCGCTTCCGCAGACCATCGAGGTGGTAGGCACCCGGGCCGAGGCAGTGGGCATCGTCGTCGAGCTCGTCGATCTCGACGACGGGCTCCCCGACGGGCCGTACTTCGGCCTGGTCGCGTCCTACCCGGGTTGCTCGGGCGAGATCCGTGATGTCGGCGGCCTCATCGCGACGGCTCACGAGAACGGGGCGATGGTGACAGTGTCCGCCGACCCGCTGGCCCTCACGTTACTCGTGTCGCCAGGCGAGCTCGGGGCCGACATCGTCGTCGGGTCGATGCAGCGGTTCGGCGTTCCTCTCTTCTACGGCGGTCCGCACGCGGGCTATATAGCGGTGTCCAGCGGGCTTGAGCGACACCTACCCGGTCGCCTGGTCGGTGTCTCGGTCGACTCGGCCGGTCGTCCGGCCTACCGGCTTTCACTGCAGACCCGCGAGCAGCACATCCGACGGAACCGCGCTACCTCAAACATCTGCACCGCGCAGGTTCTGCTCGCCGTAGTCGCTTCGATGTACGCGGTTTACCATGGCCCGGACGGGCTCCGGGCGATCGCCGAACGCGTGCACGGCCACGCTGCCGCCGTCGCCGCCGGTCTCCGCGCCCGAGGCCATCAGGTCCTGACCCAACACTACTTCGACACCCTGGTTGTCCTTGTGCCCGGCCGGGCGGACGACGTGCTACGTGCGGCGACGGCCGCCGGTCTGAGGCTCCGACCGGTTGACGAGGACCGCGTCGGCATCAGCACGTCCGAAGTCACAACACCCGAGCACGTCGAGCTGGTCGTCGCAGCCTTCGGCGAGGGTATGTGTGACGCCGCTCGCGGTGAACAGCCGATCCCCGCTTCTCTTCGGCGCCGAAGCGACTATCTGACCCACCCGGTCTTCCGCAGCCATCACTCGGAAACCGCCATGCTTCGCTACCTGCGTCGGCTGTCGGACCGGGACTTCGCCCTCGACCGCGGGATGATCCCACTCGGGTCATGCACGATGAAGCTGAACGCGACGACCGAGATGGAGGCGATCTCGCTTCCAGGGTTCGCCGACCTCCATCCCTTCGCCCCGGCGGCGGACGCGGCCGGCTACGCAGAGCTCATCGATCAGTTGGAAGCCTGGCTCGCCGAAGTCACCGGCTACGCGCGGGTCTCCTTCCAGCCGAACGCCGGCTCACAAGGAGAGCTCGCGGGGCTCCTCGCGGTGCGGGCCTACCACCGCGCCATCGGTGAACCGCATCGGGACGTCTGCCTGATCCCGGCGAGCGCCCACGGCACTAACGCGGCCTCGGCCGTGCTGGCCGGCATGCGCGTCGTCGTCGTCGCGTCGGCGGAGGACGGCACCGTAGATCTCGAGGACTTCGAGGCGAAGTGCCTCCAGCATGCAGACTCGCTCGCCGCGGCGATGGTGACGTACCCATCGACGCACGGGGTCTACGAAGAAGGCATCACCACCCTGTGCGAGCTGGTCCACCGACACGGGGGTCAGGTGTACATCGACGGCGCCAACCTGAACGCGCTGCTCGGGGTAGCCAAGCCCGGGACCTTCGGCGGCGACGTCTCGCATCTGAACCTGCACAAGACCTTCTGCATCCCTCACGGCGGTGGCGGACCCGGCGTCGGCCCCGTGGCTGTCGCCACGCACCTCGCGCCGTACCTCCCGTCACACCCGCTGCATCCCAACCCGTCTCAACGGGAGGGCCTCGGGCCGGTCAGCGCGGCTCCCTTCGGCTCTGCGGGCATCCTGCCGATCTCGTGGGCCTTCGTCCGGATGATGGGCGGTGCCGGTCTGACAGCGGCAACCCGCTCCGCCGTGCTGAGCGCGAACTACGTCGCCAGCCGACTCAGCGACCACTTTCCCGTCCTGTACAGAGGCCAGGGCGGCCTCGTCGCCCACGAGTGCATCCTCGATCTCCGGGAGATCACGCTCCGGACCGGCGTCACCGTCGACGACGTCGCGAAACGCCTCGTCGACTACGGGTTCCACGCTCCGACGATGAGCTTCCCCGTGCCAGGCACCTTGATGGTCGAGCCCACGGAGAGCGAGAACCTCGCCGAGCTCGACCGCTTCGTCGAAGCGATGATCGCGATCCGGGCCGAGATCGGTGAGATCGAGTCCGGTGCGGTGGCCGTGGAGGCGAGTGCGCTCCGGCATGCGCCGCACACCTCTGCTGTCCTCGTCGATGACCAGTGGGATCAGGCGTACTCCCGCTCGAAGGGCCTCTTCCCGTCGGGAATCACTGCCGACAAGTACTGGCCGGCGGTCGGCCGGATCGATCAGGCATACGGCGACCGGCACCTGGTCTGCTCCTGCCCGCCGCCCGACGCTTACGCAACCGAGAACCCGGAAGGTGTCCCCGCATGACCGTCCAGACGTCCAAGCTCACCGCCCTGTATGACATCCACCGTGCGCTCGGCGCAACCTTCATGGACTTCGCGGGGTGGGCGATGCCGTTGCGGTACGACTCCGAGATCGCAGAGCACACCGCCGTTCGCACCACGGCGGGGCTTTTCGACCTGAGCCACATGGGCGAGATTGAGGTGACCGGTCGCGAGTCGGGTCGCGCGCTCGACTTCGCCCTGGTCGGCAGGCCTTCCAGGATCGCGTCGGGTCGTGCGCGTTACACGATGATTTGTGACGTTGACGGGGGAATCATCGATGACCTTGTTGTCTACCGACTGGGTGACGAGCGCTACCTCGTCGTCGCGAACGCGAGCAACGCCACCGCGGTCGCGCGCGAGCTCCGCGAACGCGCCCGCGGCTTCGAAGCCGATGTCGACGACGCCTCCGAGCGGTGGTCCCTGATCGCCGTGCAAGGCCCCCGCGCAGCGGCGATCGCCGCCGAGATCGCGCCCCTTGAAGTCGTGAGCCTTCCCTATTATGCGATCACCAAGACGGTGCTCGCTTCCCGCGACGTGCTGATCGCTCGGACCGGCTACACAGGTGAGGACGGGTTCGAGGTCTACTGTCACCCCGACGACGCCGCGGGTGTCTGGAACTCGCTCGCGGCGGCTGGAAAGCGCCACGACCTCAGGCCGGCCGGTCTGGCGTGTCGCGACACCCTGCGGCTCGAGGCAGGAATGCCGCTCTACGGCCAGGAGCTCGACCGCACACTCACCCCGTTCGACGCCGGCCTCGGACGAGTTGTCACGTTCGACAAGGAGGGCGGCTTCGTCGGGGACCAGGCCATCCTGGATCGCCGTGACCAAGGCTCGGAGCGCACCCTCGTCGGGCTAGTCACGGGGAGCCGACGAACCCCTCGGCACGGGCACACCGTCGTCGACCCCAGCTCCGGCGAGCCGGTCGGCTGGGTGACCAGCGGTGCCCCCTCCCCCACGCTCGGGCACCCGATCGCGATGGCCTACGTCGACCCCAGCCGGTCCATGGCCGGGACGCCTCTGAAGGTCGAGGTGCGGGGCTCCGACGTCGACGTCCAAGTCGTCGAGCTGCCGTTCTACCGCCGCCGCCACTGACCACACCCACCCCTACGAAGGAGCACGTCATGACAGTTCCGTCCCACCTTCAGTACACAGCGCAGCACGAGTGGGTCGCCCTCGAGGGTGACATCGCGACCGTCGGCATCACCGAGTACGCCGCTGAGGCCCTCGGCGACGTCGTCTACGTCGATCTGCCCGACGTCGGCGCCTCGGTCACCGCCGGTAACACCTGCGGGGAGGTCGAGTCGACCAAGTCGGTCAGCGACCTGTTCGCGCCTGTGGAAGGCGAGGTCGTCGAGATCAACCAGGGCCTGGTCGACGACTCGAGCGCGGTGAACCTGGCGCCCTACGAGGCGGGCTGGCTCTTCCGCGTCCGTGTCTCCGGCATCCCCGACCTCTTGAGTGCCGACGAGTACTCAAGCTTGATCTCGGGCAGCTGACGTGGAGATGTTGCACGCACCTCTTGCCGACATCGACCCGCAGGTCCACGGGGCAATCGGCGCCGAGCTGCGCCGCCAGCAGACCACCCTCGAGATGATCGCGAGTGAGAACTTCGCGCCTCTCGCCGTGATGGAGGCCCAAGGCTCCGTCCTCACCAACAAGTACGCCGAGGGGTACCCGGGCCGGCGCTACTACGGGGGATGCGAGCACGTCGACGTCGTCGAGCAGCTGGCGATCGACCGCGTGACGTCGCTGTTCGGCGCCGCCTACGCGAACGTCCAGCCCCACTCGGGGGCCCAGGCCAACGCGGCGGTGATGTTCGCGCTCCTCGAGCACGGCGACACCATCCTCGGCCTCGATCTCCCGCACGGCGGGCACCTCACCCACGGCATGCGGCTCAACTACAGCGGCAAGCAGTACCGCGTCGAGGCCTACCACGTCCGCCCGGACGACTTCCGCGTGGACATGGCGGAGGTCGAGCGGCTCGCGGAGGATCACCGGCCCACGCTGATCATCGCCGGCTGGTCGGCCTATCCGGCGCACCTCGACTTCGCCGAGTTCCGGCGTATCGCCGATCGTGTCGGCGCCTACCTGATGGTCGATATGGCGCACTTCGCCGGCCTAGTTGCCGCCGGGCTGCATCCCAACCCGACGCCGTTCGCCGACGTGGTGACCACCACGACCCACAAGACCCTCGGCGGTCCCCGCGGCGGGGTGATCCTGACCAACGACCCCGACCTGGCCAAGAAGTTCAACTCCGCCGTGTTCCCCGGCCTTCAAGGTGGTCCGCTGGAGCACGTTATCGCCGCGAAGGCGGTCTCCTTCCGCGTCGCAGCGAGCGATGACTTCCGCGAGCGGCAGCAGCGAACGCTCGAGGGCGCTCGCATCGTGGCCGACCGCCTGCTCGGCGAGGACGTGCGCTCGGCTGGGATCTCAGTGCTTACCGGCGGCACCCAGGTGCACCTCGTCCTGGTCGACCTGCGGGAGTCGGAGCTCGACGGCCGCACCGCTGAGGACAGGCTTCACAAGATCGGTATCACCGTAAACCGTAACGCCGTGCCGTTCGATCCACGCCCGCCGATGGTGTCCTCCGGACTGCGGATCGGCACAGCGGCCCTGGCCACTCGCGGGTTTGGTGCAGACGAGTTCGTCGAGGTGGCGGAGATCATCGCGCGCACCCTCGTCCAGGCGGCCGACAACAACTCGGACGCAGAGCTCTCCGCACGGGTGACCGCCCTGGCACAGCGCTTTCCCATCTACGAAGGGCGCTGACATGTCGACGTCGTCGGTCGTCGCACCCGAGGGCCGGAAGCTGCTCCGGCTCGAAGTCCGCAACGCCGAGACCCCCATCGAGCGGAAGCCGGAGTGGATCAAGACCCGGGCCACGATGGGCCCGGCG
Source organism: Nocardioides sp. (assembly GCF_004803405.1). GTDB lineage: Bacteria > Actinomycetota > Actinomycetes > Propionibacteriales > Nocardioidaceae > Nocardioides > Nocardioides vastitatis. The sequence goes on from NZ_SSXI01000226.1 coordinate 32,081, forward strand.
TACAAGGAGCTGCAGAACCTCGTCAAGGGCGAGGGTCTGCACACCGTCTGCCAGGAAGCCGGCTGCCCCAACATCTTCGAGTGCTGGGAGGACCGCGAGGCCACGTTCCTCATCGGTGGCGACCAGTGCACCCGGCGGTGCGACTTCTGCCAGATCGACACCGGCAAGCCCGAGCCGCTGGACCGTGACGAGCCGCGCCGCGTGGCGGAGTCGGTCCAGAAGATGCAGCTGCGCTACGCCACCATCACCGGCGTCGCCCGAGACGACCTCGAGGACGGCGGCGCCTGGCTGTACGCCGAGACCGTGCGCGCCATCCACGAGCTCACCGCCAACAACGAGCAGGGCGCCACCGGGGTCGAGAACCTCATTCCCGACTTCAACGGCAAGCCCGACCTGTTGCGCGAGGTGTTCGAGTCGCGCCCCGAGGTGCTCGCCCACAACGTCGAGACCGTGCCGCGGATCTTCAAGCGGATCCGTCCCGCGTTCCGCTACGACCGCTCCCTGGACGTGATCACCCAGGCCCGCGACTTCGGCCTGGTCACCAAGTCCAACCTGATCCTCGGCATGGGCGAGACCCGCGAGGAGGTCAGCCAGGCGCTGCGCGACCTGCACGACGCCGGCTGCGAGCTGATCACGATCACCCAGTACCTCCGCCCGTCGCTGCGCCATCACCCGGTCGAGCGGTGGGTGAAGCCCGAGGAGTTCGTCGAGCTCAAGGACGAGGCCGACCAGATCGGCTTCTCGGGAGTCATGTCCGGCCCGCTGGTCCGCTCGTCCTACCGCGCCGGCCGGCTATACCGTCAGGCCGTTGAGGTTCGGAGCAGCTGATGGCCCTCAGCGTCTTCGACCTCTACTCGATCGGCATCGGGCCGTCGTCGTCACACACGGTTGGCCCGATGCGCGCGGCCAAGATCTTCGTCGATGGTCTCGTGGCAGACGGGGTGCTGGACCGCACTGTCCGAGTCCGCGCCGAGCTCTTCGGCTCGCTCGGCGCAACCGGCCACGGCCACGGCTCTGAGAAGGCGGTCGTTCTTGGGCTCGAGGGCGAGGAACCGGCCACCGTCGACACCGCGACCGCGGACCATCGGCTCGACCAAGCGACCTCGGCGCGGATGATCAAGCTTGCGGGCAGGCACCCAATCACGTTCGATCCCCCCAGGGACTTGATTCTCCACCGCCGCAAGTCCCTGCCCGCCCATCCCAACGGGATGACCTTCACCGC
>NZ_SSXI01000226.1:33345-63791 GCF_004803405.1 Nocardioides sp.
ACACGACGCCGGTGCACTACCCGTTCTCAACCGGCGCCGAACTGCTCGCGATCTGCGAGGCCTACGACCTTCGCGTGAGCGACGTGATGATGGCGAACGAGCTCTCGTGGCGCTCGGAGTCGGAGGTGCGTTCCGGGCTGCTCGAGATCTGGTCCGTGATGCAGGCGTGCGTTGAACGAGGCTGCAGCACGCCGGGAGTCCTCCCGGGCGGTCTTCGCGTGCCCCGGCGCGCTCCGGACCTGCACCGTGCGCTGAGCAGCCGATCGGATTCCTCTGACCCGCTGCGAGTCATCGACTGGGTCAACCTCTTCGCCCTCGCCGTCAACGAGGAGAACGCAGCGGGCGGCCGGGTCGTGACTGCGCCCACCAACGGTGCTGCTGGGATCATGCCGGCAGTTCTCCACTACTACAGCCAGTTCGTGCCGGGAGCGGACGAAGACGGTGTTGTCCGGTTCCTGTTGACCGCTGGCGCGATCGGCATCCTCTTCAAGGAGAACGCCTCAATCTCCGGTGCCGAGGTCGGCTGCCAGGGCGAGGTCGGGTCGGCGTGCTCGATGGCTGCAGGCGCCCTGTGCGAGGTCCTCGGTGGCACTCCTCCACAGGTCGAGAACGCAGCCGAAGTCGGGATCGAGCACAACTTGGGCCTCACATGTGACCCGGTCGGCGGCCTCGTCCAGATCCCCTGCATCGAGCGCAATGCGGTCGCGTCGGTGAAAGCCATCAACGCCGCTCGCCTCGCGCTGAACGGCACCGGGAGTCACAAGGTCAGCCTCGACAAGGCCATCAAGACCATGCGCGACACGGGTCGCGACATGCACGTGAAGTACAAGGAGACCGCGCGTGGCGGTCTCGCCGTCAACGTCATCGAGTGCTGAGGGCAAAGCACATGTATGCGATTTCGACAGTGCCGGCAGCAAGATCAGCACCACGCGCGTGAAGCGCGGGGTCACCCCGAGCAGGCCGAGATCACCGAGGCGCAGGTGCTGCAGGCGCCGTACCTGGTCGCAAAGCTCTGTAGCCAGCTGTTCCCCTTGCCGGCAGTCCGCAGGTGCCGCGGTTTCGCCGCGTCACTTAAGCCGGCTCCAGAGCGGTGAGCACTCATCGGGCACAAGCGCCTGGGTGAACTCTGCCTTCGGCGTTCACCCGGGGCCATCAGCCATCAGCTGAGGGCCGCGGCGATCTCGGCGACGGCGCGCTGTCCGGATGAGACGGCGCCATCCATGTAGCAGATCCATGCGGTTGCCGTCTCCGAGCCTGCCCAATGGATGCGGCCCTCTGGCTCGCGCAGGTGTCGACCGAGCGTCGTCCACGTGCCTGGAGCCATCAGGATCTGGTGCGCACCACGCGACCAGGGCTCAGAGGTCCAATCGACCTCGATGATCCGCAGCGCGCTCCGCGCCCGCTCGCCGAAGGCGAGTGCCAATTGATCGATGATCAATGCGTGCCGCACTGCCTCGGGCAGCGTCCGGAAGCGGCTTGCCTCTTGTGCTTCCACGAACCCGACGATCACGCCGAGAGCGCTGTCGGAGGGTGTGTTGTCGAAGGTGAGTGCCATCGTCGAGCCCGGCGACCGAAGCTCCCCCGAGAGACCCGACGCGCGCCAGAACGGCTCGTCGTAGATCACGTGGATCTTGATCGTGTTGGTCATGGCCGCGCGCTGCATGAGCAGGTCACGGCCAGTTGACAGCTCCGGCGTGTACCTGATTCGCGCCGCCATCGCCGGCGGGACAGCCACGATCACGTGCCGCGCCTCGACTGCGATCTCGTCCGCACGCACGACCACACGGTCGTCGATCTGCGCGATCGACCGCACGGGTGCAGAAAGCACAACATCAGATCCCAGCGCCTCCGCCATCGCCAGGGCGATCAGTTGGGAACCACCGCGGACTCGATCCTGTTGAGCAGCTCCCACGATTCCCGTCATGCACGCGACGTCGGCGCCCGCGCCGGCCACGCCGACAAGGATGTGGAGAAGGGAGACTTCCCATAGGTTCGACGCCCAGATGCCGGCCAGGAAACCGGTGAAGAACTCGTGTCCCGCTCTGGTCGAGCAGACGCTCCGCACCCATGATTCGAAGGTGACCCGGTCCAGCTCGGCCGCGCCGGGCGAGTCCCACGGGGAACGCGGGTCGATCGTTCTGGCCAGCTTCTCGAGCGCCTCGATCGCTTGAGCGACATCGGCGCTTTCTGCATCGGTCCACGGATCAGCGTCCTGTGCGAACCTGCGCACTTCCCCGTCCACGAGCCTGATGCTGTCGCCGACCATCCGTGTCGGGACCGTCTCGAGCCCGAGCTCCGAGATCAACTTGTTCACCTCGACCTGCTGGGGTCCGACCCATTGACCGCCTCCCTCGATTGAGGTGCCGTCGAGGAGGCGCCGGTTCCAGGTCTTGCCACCCACACGATCGCGCGCTTCCAAGACGGTGACCGTCCATCCGCGCGCGCGGGCGTCCCGCGCCGCGGACAAGCCGGCAAGTCCGGCTCCGACGATGGCCAGGTCGACGATTCGGCGTTCCATGTGTGCTTCTCCTCATTGCAGATGAGTGGGCTCGCCAGCGGGCTCAGTCCGTGCTGTCGAGACTGATGCGCGGGTCCGCGATCGTCTGGAGCACATCCACGAGCGCGTTGAGCACGATGAAGATGGATCCGAACACGATCGCGACGCCACAAATGGCCGGGACGTCGGTGGCACGGATGGACACGGACAGATAATTCCCGACGCCAGGCCACGCGAAGATCTGCTCGATGATCGCCACCGTCCCGAGCATGATCCCCATCATGAGACCCGCCATGGCCAAGGCCGAGTTGAGGCAGTTTCGGAAAGCGTGCTTGAACACGATCCCGATCCAACCCAGGCCCTTGAGCCGCGCGGTCTTCACGTAATCCGAGGCCAGCGCCGCGTTCAGCGCACTGCCAAACGACCTGCCGATGCCGACGGACGGACCGGCTGCCAGGGCGATCGCTGGAAGAAGTAGGTGCAAAAACGAGTCCCAGAACGCACTCGGATCCAAATGGACAATGGAGTCCAGCGTGTAGAAGCCTGTCGGGCCGTCAGGGACTGCGTGAGAGCTACGACCGGATCCCGGAAGCAACCCCCACTGGTCGTAGAACAGCAGAAGGAACAGGAGCCCCAGCAGGAAGATGGGAACTGACGCCCCTGCCAGCATGATCGCCCTGACGAAGAAGACACCGAGGCCCCGCCTGGCTGTCAACAGCCCGAGAAGGATGCCGCCAGTGAGCGCGAACATGGCGGCAAAGAGTAGGAGCTCCAAGGTGGCCGGGAGAGTCGCACGCAGGTCGGACGCCACAGGCTGCTTGGTTCGGTACGACGTCTGGAAGTCTCCAGTCGTCACGTCCTGCAGGTAGCTGCCCAGCCGTACCAGGAAGGGATCGTCGAGTCCCAGGTTTTCCCGAGCGGCCGCGATTGCCTCGGGGGTTGCCCGGTCCCCCACCATGGCGCGCGCCGGGTCCGCCGGGGAGAACTGTTGGAGCGCGAACAGCGCAGCCACCATCAAGACCAGGACGATGATGGCCGAGATGATCCGGCGAGTCAGGAACCGCGTCATGTCATTGCGCCTTCATCTGGGAGCGGAGCGCATCGCCCGCGAGATTGGCGATGAGCGCGAGGCAGGTGACCGCGATGGCGGGGAATACCGGGATCCACCATTGGGTCAGGAGATAAGGAAGACCCTGAGCGGCCATCGCGCCCAGCTCGGGCGCTGGCGCTGGTCGACCGAGCCCGAGGAAGGACAGCCCCGCCAGCATCATGATGATGCCGCCGAGGTCGAGCGTGACCGTGACCAAGATGACCGGCCAGGCACCAGGAAGGAGGTGCCTGAGCATGAGGCGAAAGTGGCCGTTGCCGGCCATACGGGCGGCCTCGAGGTGGGGCTTGGCCTTGATAGCCCGGATCTCCGCACGCACGAGTCGTGCGTAGTACGGCCAGCTCAGCACCCCGATCGCGATCAGGGCATTGCGCAGTGACGGCCCGAGAACGGCGGCGATGACGACGGCGAGAATGGCGGCAGGAAGGGCCAGGAAGAAGTCGACGACCGCCATGAGGACGCGGTCGACCCGACCCCCCACGTAGCCTGCGACGACGCCGACCAGGCTGCCGACGGTCGCGATCACGACCACCAGCAGGAGGGACGACAACCAGCTGGCCGACATGCCGTCGAGGACCCGGCTCAGGATGTCACGACCGACCTGGTCCGTCCCCAGGACTCCGGTGCCACTGAAGGGCGCCGTGAGCGGAACACCGATCGGAACCTTCGGGTCGTGCGGCGCCAGGACCGGGGCGATCACGGCGAGAACCGTGATCGCCCCCAGCGCACTAACGCTCAGCCATACGGCTTTCGACGTCGGACGCTGTCGACCCAACGTAAGGAGCATCCTCACGGAGTCTGGCCCACCTTCGGGAAGAACGCGCCGAACGGGTTGGCGGCGGTGTACGGGACAGGTCCGACGGCCTTGTTGGAGTAGATGTACGACTTAACGTCAGCGAGTGTGAAGAAGTAAGCCGAGTCCGCGTAGGCCGTCGCGGCCTGGTCGTACAGCTCGGCTGCCTCGTCCGGGTCCGTCGCAGCGATCGCGGCGTCGAGGGCCCGGTCGCCTTCCGGCACTGAGACACCGTTCATCGTGAGCGAACCGTCAGTGGCGAAGTACGCCTTAAGCCAAGCCGCCGGGGTGTTCGCGTCGGAGTTGATTCCCAGTACCATCAGGTCCGGCGCTTTCGACGTGTCTGCGGCGAAGCCATAGAACTCGGGACCGTAGCCGCGCACCGTCGAGTTGAGGCCGGCGGCTTGGAGCTGCGTCTGGAGAAGCTGCGCGGCAAGCGCGTCTCGAGCGAGACTCTCGCGGTAGCCGATCACGACCGGGTCGACCTCGCCAAGGTCCGACATTACCTCGGTGAGCTTGCTCGGGTCGTAGCCCGGGTTGTCGCTCTCACCATCTCCGCCGACCATGGTGATCGGGATGAGACTCTTGGATGCAGTCGCCTCGTCACCGAAGGCTCCCTTGGCGATCACGTCACGGTTGACCGCTTGGATGAGAGCAGTCCTGACCTCCTCGTCCTGGAAGATTCCTTCGTCCTTGATCCACACGGTCGGCTTGACGACGGAGGCGTACATGGTGACGGCCAGGTCGCGGTCCTTTCGCAACTCGGTGGACAGGTTCGGCGGCACCTGCGACTCGATGAGGTCCAGGTCGCCGTTCCGAAGGCGAAGCACCTGGTCGGTGATGTCAGGGACCACCGAGATCTGGATCTCCGGAATCGTCGGCGGCTCGCCCCAGTAGTCCGGCGCCGCGACCAGGGTCAGCCCCTTATCGATGACGACGTCGGCCAGCTCATAAGGGCCCGAGCCGGCATCGTTCTTGACCAGGAACGTCTGGCTGTTGTCGGCGCCTTTGTTGGCCTCAAGGAGCGTCTCGCTCATCGCCTTCGGGCCTACGTACGACGCGAGGTAGTCGAGCAGTGCATTGTTCGGCTTACCGAGTCGGATCACGAACGTCTGCGGGTCCGGCGCCTCGAGCGCAACAACGTCGGCGAGCATGTACGAGGGAGCACCCTGGAGGTCGATGAAGCGCTGGAAGCTGTACTTGAATGCCGACGAGTCGACCGGAGTTCCGTCGTGGAACGTGGCATCGTCACGCAGCGTGAACGTGTAGACGAGACCGTCGGGCGAAATGGTCCAGTCGGTGGCCAACTGCGGAATGATCTCGCCGGTCCTGGCCTCATACTGAACCAGGCCCTCGTAGACCGCACCCATCGTCGAAAAGGCAACGCTTCCGTAGTAGGTCGCCGGATCTAGGGTCATGTCCTGGTAAGACCAGGCTGCCTTGAGAGTTGTGAGTTTGGTGGCCGGAAGTGAGTCGGTTCCGACCAGAGCACCGGCATCGGAGGACTCGTCGGCCCCGCCGGGCGAGCAGGCAGCCAGTGAGAGTGCTGCGATCAGCGCGACCGCACCGCGGAGCGCGCGTCGATTCATGTGGTTCATCGTGAACCTTTCCTGAAGCAGAACATGTATGACTTTGAGGTTTCTCGGGGCCACGGCACCCGATTTGCCGGCTTCCCGCATCACTTGCTCATCGACTCAAGAAGCCCCCCGCGTCTGTCCCTGGGGCACAGCTGCGAGCAGCTGCCGGGTGAGGTCTTGTTGTGGGTGGTCGACCAGGTCGTCGGTCGGGCCGCTTTCGACGATTCGGCCCGTCTCCATCACGACGATTCGGTCAGCAACCAGCCGCGCAGCGGCGAGGTCGTGCGTCACGAACAGCATTGCCATGCCGAGCTCTCGGCGGAGTTCGGCGAGCATGTTCAGCGCAGTCGCCGCCAAAGACACGTCGAGCGCGGAGGTCGGCTCGTCACAGAGCAGGAGGCTCGGGGGGACGACGACGGCTCGGGCGATCGCGGCGCGCTGCCGTTGCCCGCCCGAGAGTTGGCCGGGTCGAGCGGTCATGAGTCCCGGGTTGAGGCCGACTCGCGTCATGGTGGCTGCAACGACGTCCCCACGCTGCGACGCCGACATGCCGTTGCCGCGGAGACGCTCGCCGATGAGCTCACCAAGGGTGAGCCACGGGGTCAGGGAGGAGCCGGCGTCCTGGAAGACGATTTGGGGACGTGTCTTGCCGTTGTACGTGATCGCGCCTGAATCGAGCGGGATGAGGCCGGCGATCGCCCTGAGGAGGGTCGACTTGCCACACCCGCTCAGCCCCACGATGGACAACGCCTCGTTCGGGCCCACCGTCAGATCAACACCATCCAGTGCCCGGATAACGTGCCCGCCGTGGCCGTGCCCGATGGTGTACGACTTCGTCGCGGCCGTCACCTCCACCACAGGGCGTGGGTCGGTGACCGTCGGCATCGGGGCGAGGGACTCACCGAGAAGCGACTCGATGGCGTACCCGGACACGTCCTCTGCTCGCGAGCATGCCGTAAGGGCGGAGGTCGTCGGTGAGGGACGCAGTGCGGGCAGTCCGTCGTCGCATACGGGTCGGTGGTGGTCACATCGTGGGGCGAAGGGACACGAGTCGATCTGGGCCGAAGGATCCACCGGCTCACCGGGGAGCGCCACGATCTGGCGGCTGCGGTCTGCCTTCAGCGTCAACCGAGCCCGCTGCAGGGCACGTGTGTACGGGTGCGAGCCCCGGTCGAGGACGTCCGAGGCGCTGCCGACCTCGGCGATTCGACCCGCGTACATGACCGCGATCCGGTCTGCGAGGGTGCTCGCGACACCGAGGTCATGGGTCACGAACAGCATTGCGAGGCCGAGCCGATCACAGAGCTCGCGGAACAACGCCAGGATTTGAGCCTGAACCGTGACGTCCAGGGCCGTCGTTGGTTCGTCCGCGATGACGAGCTTGACGTCACCGGCAGTGGCGAGCGCGATCATCACTCGCTGGCGAAGACCGCCGGAGAGCTCGTGCGGGTAGTTGCGCAGCCGGCGCCGCGCGTCAGGGATACCCGCTGCCTCGAGCAGGCGCACGGACTCCTCATCCGCCCGCGTCACCTCATACAGTTGCCGTCCGATGCGTTGGGTCGGGTTCAAGGAACTCATCGGATCCTGGAAGACGCCGCCGAGGCTAAGCCGACGGACGCGTCGACGGGCCCGCTCCGAGCCTCGGAGCATGTCGACCCCGTCGACGGTGACCGTTCCCGACAGGGCCCGCAAGTCGTGTGGGAGCAGGCCCATGAGCGCAGATCCCAGAACGCTCTTCCCGGATCCAGACTCCCCGACGAGCGCGAGTACTTCCCCCTCCTGGATGTCCAGGTTCACGCCCCGGAGCGCTGAGAGGTCCGCGCCGTTCCGGTGGAACGTCACAGCGAGGTCCCGCACAGAAGCAACGACGTTGGCTCGGTTGGCGGTTGAGCTCCCGCTAGGGGCCAGTTCGCGCTCCGGCTGCTCGCCTACTGACGCGATCATGCTGCCCTGCCACACAGCGCATCCCAGCAGCGGAGACTTGGTCCGTCAAAGGCCATTGGCGTCCTTTGTGATCTGTCCTGCACGAGCGGAGGCGGGCAGAACAATACCTCAAAGGTTGGTCAGTCGACCATTACAACTTGGTAACGGCGCATGGCAGTTACGCCAAACTCGCTGAAACGTCAGTATTCCAGGGGGTCTTGATACCACTGCCGTCATCGAGCGGCGTCGGGATGGCCGAAAAATCCGCGCAGAAGCGCGACCGTCCCGGCCAAATGTTCTTCCATTGCCTCCACTGCCGCATCGACATCACCGGTGAGGACCGCCAGGACGATCGCGTGGTGCTGCTCGTTCGAATGAGCGATGTTGCGCTCGAGCAGTGGGATGTGGTCCAGCAACTGGTTGACCATCATCCGGTTGTCGGCAAGGAGAGCCGTGAGATACGGAGCGCCCACGAGTTCGGAGAATGTCAGGTGGAGTCGGGCGTCCAGTCGTCGATAGTCCTCAGGTGTTGCTTCGAGAACATCTGAGAGTCGCGACCACAGGGCATCGCGCTCGGCCGCCGTCAGCGAGCGGCGCGAGACCATGCGGATCGAGCCGACCTCGAGGAGTTCGCGAATCGTCAGCAGATCCTCGACCTTGATCTCGGGCCGCCCAGCGGCCCAGGTCGGCTCGTCGCTGGGTAGGGTCTCTGCCAGGAAGGTCCCCCCGTACCGCCCTCGCAGGGTGACGAGATACCCTGCGCTCGCCAGCGATCGGATTGCTTCGCGCACGGTGTCACGACTGACACCGAGCCGCCGGGCCACCTCTCGTTCCGGGGGCAGGGCATCACCTGGGCCGTAGACGCCCAGTCGGACCATCTGAAGCAGTCGCTCCACGGTCTCCTCGAAGGCGTTTCCTGACCTGATGGGTCGGAGCAGGGCATCGCTCACGGACTCGACAGGAACTTCGTCACCCATGCCGGCGTCCGGTCTTCCCGGGAAGGGTCGACGGCCGCACGTCCGCGAGAGGAGGTGAGCTGGTCGAGCTACGGGAGGTGAGCAGCACGGCGCCATTCTCGCCGCGCTGGGCACTCGAAGACAAACCTGACACCCGTGCTGTTGCCTCCATTCGGCGCTCGCCTCCTGTCCAGCCTTCCTCAGATGAGGGCGCGGTCCGCGGCCGTCACCAGTGCGGCAAAGAGGCCTCCGCCGGACTTCACCTCAGGATGCCACTGCACCCCGAGGCAGAACGGACGCTCCGGATCCTCGAGCGCCTCCAACGTTCCGTCCTCAGCCCACGCCGCGGGAACGTACTCCCCCAGGTTGTCGACCGCTTGGTGGTGGTGGCAGCGCACGCGAAGCCGGCCTCCCACAAAGCGGCGAAGCGCTGTCCCGGGGTTCGTCTCGACCTCGACTGCCCCGAACCGATCTCCTCCCGGAGAGTGTCTATCGGAACCGAGGCGGTCGGGGACATGCTGCTCGAGCGAGCCACCTCGGTGGACGGCCATCAGCTGCATGCCCCGACAGATGCCGAGGACCGGTAGGTCGGGACGTTCGCCGGCGGCGTCCAGCAGCGCGAGCTCCCAGGCGTCCCGGTCGTCACGCCACACCGTCGTTCGGACGTGGGGTGCTTGGTTATAACGGTCGGGGCTCACGTCGGCCCCGCCCGCGATCACAAGACCATCAAGCCGAGACAGCACGGTTTCCGCATCGCTCGGACTCCCGGGAGGGAGGAGGATCGGAATGCCACCGGCCTGTGCAACGGCGCGTGCATAATGGACGGGCAGCACGTCGGCGGGTTGGTCCCAGACTCCCCACCGGGCATGCTCGCGGTAGGTCGTGATCCCCACCACCGGCCGTTCCGCCTCGTGCGGGTTCACACCGGTGTCACGTACGCGGCGGAGATCCCCCCGTCGACGAGGAAGGTCGACGCCGTGATGAAACTCGACTCGTCGGAGGCAAGGAACAGTACGGCGTTCGCCAACTCCTCGGGCTCGGCGAACCGGCCCATCGGGATGTGGACCAACCGCCGCGCAGCTCGCTCCGGGTCCTTGGCGAACAGGTCTTGGAGGAGAGGGGTGTTCACCGGTCCCGGGCACAGGGCGTTCACGCGGATCCCGTCCCGTGCGAACTGAACACCGAGTTCACGGCTCATCGACAGGACACCCCCCTTGGAAGCGGAGTAGGAGATCTGCGACGTCGCCGCGCCCATGAGCGCGACGAACGACGCCGTGTTGATGATCGAGCCAGACTTCTGCTCGACCATGTGGCGGAGGGCCGCCTTGCAGCAGAGGTAGACGCTGGTCAGGTTGACCTCCTGGACCCGCTTCCATGCCTCGAGATCGGTGATCAGGATCGAGTCGTCCTCGGGCGGCGAGATGCCCGCGTTGTTGAAGGCGATGTCCACTGAGCCGTACTCGTCCTTCGCGAACTGGAACAGCGCGTCGACCTGCTCGGAAGAGGTCACGTCGACGTGCACGAAGCTGCCGCCGATCTCGGTCGCGACCTCCTTGCCCCGCGCGTCGTCGAGATCGCCGATGACCACACGTGCCCCCTCGGCGGCGAGACGCCGGGCTGTGGCCAGCCCGATCCCGGAGCCGCCACCGGTGACCACCGCTGTCTTGCCTTCGATGCGTCCTGCCATGCTGGTTCCCTCTCTCATTGGTACTCGTTGTTGTCAGTCGTGGGAGATGAAGACGTTCTTCACATCGGTGAAGGCGTTGACCCCGTCCGGTCCGAGCTCGCGCCCGATGCCGGACTGCTTGAAGCCTCCGAAGGGCGTCCAGTACCGAACCGACGAGTGCGAGTTGACGCTGAGGTTCCCGGCCTCGACGAGGCGCGACACTCGGAGTGCGCGTCCGACGTCGCGGGTGAAGATCGATCCGGACAACCCGAACTCCGTGTCGTTCGCGAGCTCCACCGCGTGGGCCTCGTCGTCGAACGGCATGACCGCGACCACAGGGCCGAAGATCTCTTCCCGCCACACCGGTTGCGCGGTGTCGCCGGCGAGGACCACGGTGGGCGGGAACCAGAACCCCGGCCCGTCGGGGGCGGGTCCCGCGAACGCGACCTCCACACCGGCGACGTAGCTCTGCACCTTCGCCTGCTGAGCCGCGGAGATCAACGGTCCCATCTCGACGGAGCGGTCCTGCGGGTCGCCGACGTGCAACCCCTTCACTGCTGGCTCCATCAGGGAGAGGAACTCGTCGTAGACCGAGCGCTGGACGAGAATGCGCGACCTGGCGCAGCAGTCCTGGCCAGCGTTGTCGAAGGCGGCCCCAGGAGCGCTCGCGGCCGCGTGGGCGAGGTCCGCGTCCGCGAACACGATGTTGGAGCTCTTCCCGCCCAGCTCGAGAGTCACCCGCTTCATCTGGGCGGCGCAGCCCTCCATGATCTTCCTGCCCACGGCCGTCGAACCCGTGAAGCACACCTTGCGCACAGCCGGGTGCGTCACGAACCGCTCGCCGACGACCGGTCCGCGGCCCGGGATGACCGTAAAGACCCCGGCAGGGAGACCCGCCTCGAACGCAAGCTCACCCAGACGGATCGCGGTGAGAGGCGTGAGCTCGGCCGGCTTCAGCACCACCGTATTACCGGCAGCGAGCGCCGGCGCGAATCCCCATGCCGCCACTGGCATGGGGAAGTTCCACGGGACGATCACTCCTACGACACCAAGCGGCTCGTGGAACGTGACGTCGACCCCACCCGGTACGGGGATCTGATGGCCGAGCATGCGCTCGGGCGCCGCCGAGTAGTACTCGAGCACGTCACGCACGTTGCCCGCCTCCCAGGTCGCGTCACCCCAGGTGTGGCCGGCGTTGCGGACCTCCAGCTCGGCCAACTCGCCAATGTGTGCGTCGACGACCGCGGCGAACCGGCGCAGCAGCCGGGCACGCTCGCCGGGCGCGAGGCTGCGCCAAGCGGGGAACGCGGCAGCAGCGCGCTCGATCGCGGCGTCCGTTTCCGCGAGATCGGTCATCTCGACGTCAGTGATCAGTTCCGCCGTCGCGGGGTTGAGCACGGCGAAGGTGTCGGTCAACGTTTCTCCTCGATCGGGGCGCCGCAATGCCTGTGTGCGGCGCAGGTAATGGGTGCTGGCCCTGGCATCACATGCGCTCGAAGCTCCGGCGCAGCTCCCAGTCGGTGACGGCCGCGTCGAACGCACGCAGCTCGACATCGGCCATGTGCGTGTAGTGATCGACGACCTCGTCGCCGAGGATCGACCGCGCGACCTCGGACTCGTTGAACTCGGCCCTGGCGTCACGGAGCGTTGCCGGGATCGTCGGCAGACCGGAGTCGTAGGCGTTGCCGACGAGCTCCGGTTCGAGCTCCAACTCGTGCTCGATCCCGTAGAGACCGGCGCCGAGCATGGCCGCGAGCGCCAAGTAGGGATTCGCGTCGCCCCCAGGCACGCGGTTCTCGACACGCGCCGAAGGCCCGCCACCGACCAGCCGCAGAGCGCACGACCGGTTGTCCGTCCCCCAGGCGATGGTGGTGGGGGCGAACGACCCCGTGGCGAACCGCTTGTACGAGTTCACGTTGGGTGCATAGAGCAGGGTGAAGTCTCGAAGCGTGCCGAGGATACCGGCGATGAAGTGCTCATAGAGCTGCGAACGATGGCGTCCGTCCCCGAAGACGATGGACCCGTCGGTTCCGCGAAGTGACAGGTGGATGTGGCAGGAGTTGCCCTCCCGCTCGTTGTACTTCGCCATGAACGTCAGGGCCTTGCCGTGCTGGGCAGCGATCTCCTTCGCCATCGTCTTGTACACGGCGTGGTTGTCCGCCGTGGTCAGGACGTCGTCATAGAGGAAGCCGATCTCGTGCTGACCGAGGTTGCACTCGCCCTTCGCTCCCTCGACGTTCATCCCAGCTGCGTATGCCGTGTTCCGGATGTCACGCAGGAGCGGCTCGATTCGCGTCGTCCCGAGGATCGAGTAGTCGATGTTGTACTGGTTGGACGGCGTGAGGTCCCGGTAGCCGTCGTTCCACGCCTGTTCGTAGGTCGTGTCGAAGACGATGAACTCGAGTTCGGTGCCGGCCAGGGCCTGCAAGCCGACGCCCCGCGCTCGCTCCTGCTGTTGCTGGAGAATCGTGCGGGGCGACTGAGCCACCGCCCCTCCCCCCAGCTGACGCAAATCACACTGGATCATCGCGGTGTGAGGGAGGTGGGCAAGGACCCGGATGGTTCCTGGGTCCAGGACGAACTCCATGTCGCCGTATCCCGTGTCCCACGAGCTCATCGCATACCCGCCGACGGTGTTCATCTCGACGTCGACACTGAGCAGGTAGTTGCATCCTTCGGTCCCGTGGTCGGCGACGATGTCCCGGAAGTAGCGCCCGTGGAACCGCTTGCCCTGCAGCCGCCCCTGCATGTCCGTGAACGCCACGATGACCGTGTCGATGTGACCGGTGTCGATGCGCTGGCAGAGATCATCCAGGTCCAGAAGGCGGGAGTTGCTGCTCGTCACGAAGCACACGCTTTCCACTCAAGACAGGTCGGCGCCGGAAGGGGTTCCAGCGCCCAATGGACGCGAACCATACCATTTGGCGCCGTGCTCCTGTGGGCGACGGGGTCGAAAGCGGAGCCGATGCTGTCCAAAGGCCGTTGAATGGGCCATACTCTCAGGACCTCACCCGCATGACCCTCTAACGAATAGTGGAGTTCTGCCGTGGTGATGCGCATGATCGAATGGCTGCTCGCTTGGCGCGCTCAGGTGCGAGCCGACGAGACCAATTGCAAGCACGACGGCGCACCGCCGTTCTGCGTCCAATGCGCATCCATCCGGTTCCCGCCGTGCTGAGCTCGCGTCCCGCTCCGCAGGAAGACCCAGACAGGAGAGACCCGATCGTGAGCACCGAGGCGAACATGACCCTGTCCAACCTTTCCCGCGAGGAACGCCGCTTCGAGCCGCCCCGCGAGCTCGCCGAGAACGCCAACGTGAAGGAGGAGGCCTACGAGCGGGCCGCCAGGGACCGGGAGGCGTTCTGGGCGGAGCAGGCCGATCGCCTCGACTGGGGCCGCACGTGGGACCGTGTCCTCGACTGGGACAACCCGCCCTTCGCCAAGTGGTTCACCGGCGGCACCATCAACGCGGCGTACAACTGCGTCGACCGGCACGTCGAGAACGGCCAGGGCGACAAGGTGGCCATCCACTGGGTCGGCGAGCCCGAGGACGACACCCGTGACCTCACCTACCGCGACCTCAAGGACGAGGTCTGCAGGGCAGCCAACGCGCTCACCGAGCTCGGTGTGAAGAAGGGCGACCGGGTCGCCATCTACCTGCCGATGATCCCCGAGACCGTCGTCGCCATGCTCGCCTGCGCCCGCCTGGGCGCTCCGCACACGGTCGTCTTCGGCGGTTTCTCCGCCGACGCCCTCGCCTCCCGCATCGCCGACTGCGGCGCGAAGGTCGTCATCACCGCGGACGGCGGCTACCGCCGCGGCGCACCCTCGGCGCTCAAGCCCGCGGTCGACGAGGCCGTCGGCAAGGCCAGAGAGCAGGGCCAGGAGGTCGAGACGGTGCTCGTCGTACGCCGCACCGGCCAGGACGTCGAGTGGACCGCCAAGCACGGCGGGGACGGTGGCCGCGACGTGTGGTGGCACGACGTCGTCGACTCGGCCTTCCCCGAGCACGAGCCCGAGATGCACGACGCCGAGCACCCGCTCTACGTCATGTACACCTCCGGCACCACCGGCAAGCCCAAGGGCATCCTGCACACGACGGGCGGCTACCTCGTCGGCACGTCGTACACGCACTGGGCGGTCTTCGACCTCAAGGCCGACACCGACGTCTACTGGTGCACCGCGGACGTCGGCTGGGTGACCGGCCACTCCTACATGGTCTACGGACCCCTGGCCAACGGGGTCACCCAGGTCGTCTACGAAGGCACCCCCGACACCCCCCACAAGGGCCGCTGGTGGGAGATCTGCGAGAAGTACGGCGTCACGATCTTCTACACCGCCCCCACCGCGATCCGGACCTTCATGAAGTGGGGCGCCGACATCCCCGCCAAGTTCGACCTCTCGAAGATCCGGCTGCTCGGCTCGGTCGGCGAGCCGATCAACCCGGAGGCCTACATCTGGTACCGCGACACCATCGGCGGCGGGAAGGTGCCCGTGGTCGACACCTGGTGGCAGACCGAGACCGGACAGATCATGATCAGCCCGCTGCCGGGCGTCACCCACGGCAAGCCCGGCTCGGCGATGAAGGCACTGCCCGGCGTGGCAGCCGACGTCGTCACCGACGCCGGCGAGTCGGTGCCCGACGGCTCAGGCGGTTACCTCGTCCTCACCGAGCCGTGGCCCGCGATGCTGCGCACCCTGTGGGGTGACGACGAACGGTTCAAGGACACCTACTGGTCGCGCTACGCCGACCAAGGGTTCTACTTCGCCGGCGACGGCGCGAAGAAGGACGAGGACGGCGACCTGTGGATGCTCGGTCGGGTCGACGACGTCATGAACGTCTCCGGCCACCGGCTCTCCACCACCGAGATCGAGTCCGCCCTGGTCTCCCACCCCAAGGTCGCCGAGGCGGCGGTCGTGGGCGCGAGTGACGACACGACCGGCCAGGCGGTCTGCGCCTTCGTCATCCTGCGCGAGTCGGCACTCCAGGGCGACGGCACCGCCCCCGACGACCTGATCGAGGAGCTGCGCAAGCACGTGCAGAAGCAGATCGGCGCCATCGCCAAGCCGCGCCAGATCATGATCGTCCCCGAGCTCCCCAAGACCCGCTCGGGCAAGATCATGCGCCGCCTGCTCAAGGACGTCGCCGAGCACCGCGACGTCGGCGACGTGACGACCCTCGCCGACTCCACGGTGATGGAGCTGATCACCACCAAGCTCAGCAGCGGCAAGGGCGCCGACGACGACTGACCCCGTCTACGTTGACCCGTCGTTACTTAACGACGGGTCAACGTGTTTCTAGGGGGTGGCGTGGAACCGGTCGCGGTGGCCGAGGAGGGCGGCACCCAGGACGGCGGCGACGAAGGACCCGCCGAGCACAGCGGCCTTCGCCGCGTCACGGACCTCGCCGTAGTGACAGCTCGTTGTCGTGCTGCGACGCTCGAGGAGGCGGACGCAGGCCGCCTGACTAGGAATGCGCGTCGATCCTTTGCAAGATGGCCGCGACGTGCCGGTGGCCAACCAGCTCGTATCCGACGACGGTGACGACCGGGGCGAGCATCACCATCAGGAAGCACACCGAGAGTGCAGCGCCCGCGGCCGCCAGCGCGACCGCGGCTGCGAGGACGAGCGCCGTGGTCGCCATGAGTGCGAGGTGGAACGCGTCGCCCTCGCGGACCAGGACGGTGTGCAGGCCGTAGAGGCAGATCACGAACACCCCCACCGGAAGCGCGACGCTGACCACCGCCGACGTGGCAGTGATGTGGGCGTGGCCCTCGATGAACAGGGCGGCGACGTGCAAGCCGGCGCCGGTCGCGGCGAGCGCTGCGAGCAGCGGGATGTGGAGGTATCCCCACGCCATGGCGCGGTTCCGGTGTCGTCTCAAGACATGCGCGGCGGGCACGATGAAGTACATCCACCACAGGCCGAAGGTGAGGCCGGTGCCCGCCATCGCGATCAGCACGGCATCGGTGCTCCAGCCGCTCTCGTCGACGACGGCCGAGAGCGACGCGACCGTGCCGATCACGCCCTCGCCCAACGTGATGATGGTGAGCAGGCCGTACCGCTCGGCGATGTGGCCTGGGTGCCAGGGCGTGCCCCCACGCTGGCGTTGGGCGTACCAAGGTGTCGCGAGCTCGAAGAGGATGAGGGCGAGGGCGAGGACGGTCGCCGCTCTCAGTGACGGCTGGACGACCGCGAGTGCCACCCAGCCGGCCTGGGCCAGTGAGATCCCGAGCGCGTAGGCGATACAGGCGTCGCGGTGGGCCGGATCGGCGCTCGCGGCTCGCAGCCACTGAAGGACCATGGCGATGCGCATGACCACATAGCCGGCGACCATGACCTCGTTTCCGAGGGTGTGGCCGTCGTCGACGGCGTGAAACATCTGCGGAAGCCCCAGCGCCAGGACCACGACGCCTGCCATCTGGAGCATGGTGAGGAGCCGGAAGACCCAGTCCTGAGTGTCGAAGGCCGAAGCGAACCAGGAGTAGCTGATCCACGCCCAGACGATCGCGAAGCAGGCGAAGGCGAAAGCGAACAGACCCGAGCCGTAGTGTCCCTCGGCGTACAGGTGCGCGAACTGCTCACCGGCGATTCCGAACGCGACGACGAACGTCAGGTCGAAGAGGAGCTCCAGCGGTGTGGCCTGACGATGCTCCGCGTCGGGATCCCGACCGATCATGGGCACCATCCGGTGGCCTAACGAGCGGAAGCGACCCTCGTTCTCCTGTCCAACCATGTCGGTCATTCTCTCAGCGATGGCCGTCGGGTCGTGCACCCACGGGCCGGTCCAAGACGGGCTGTCGGACTGAAGTCACCGGTGCCATCGCGGCGCGGCACGGAGGGCTCGAACCGTAGTGCTGTGAACGGCTCCCTCACACGAGTGATGCCCGCCGAGTCGTCCACTCGGTAGCGTGTTCTCGTGTGAGGGAGACAGCGGGCGAGGTCTCAGTGCACCGGTCACCGCGACGTGAGGAGCAACATGTGCTGTTCTCGATAACCGAGGCTGACTGGATCCTTGGCCGGCCGTTCGCCAGTCCAGCCAGGCAGGGTGGCACAGCCTCCTCAAGCGACAACCTCGAGACTCACCTGTCACCCGGCCGGGCGACGGCTCCTGGGCCTTCGGGCGGCGACGGGGCTCGCCGATGAGCGGCGTGGACGACGTACGGGCGCCCGCGATCGTGCTGGTGTCCGGCGACGTGGCCGACCAGTTGCGTGAGCAGTTCTGGCGCTACTCGCGCGAGTACGAGCTGCACATCGCCGGCTCGTGCGCGGAAGCCCTCCGTGTGACGCGGTCGATCCTGGACACGGGTTCGACGGTGGCGCTCTTCGTGTCGGACTCCCGGCTGCCTGACGACGACGTCCTCAACGCGTTTCAGCAGTGGCGCGCACTCGTGCCGACCGCTCGGCGGCTGGTCGCACCGCCCTATGAGCGCTTCCTTGTCGACGGCCCCGCCTTGCGGCCCGGCCTGGCGGAGGGGAAGTACGACGCCTACCTGCTCATGCCGCGCGGCGTCAGGGACGAGGAGTTCCACCAGGCCGTCAGCGAACTGCTCTCCGACTGGGGGTCGACGGCTGCGGACCCCGAGGTCTTCGCGGCCTCGATCGTGGCGGAAGCCCACGATGCGCTCGTGTGGGCGATCCGCGACTACCTCGACCGGATGGGCTTTCCGAACCGGCTGTGCTCCCCTGCGTCGCCCGAGGGACGCGAGATTCTGGCGCGAGCCGGCGGCACCCCTTCGCTGCCCGTTGTCAGCGTCCTCGACCGCACGCCGGTTTCTGCATCCAGCGTCCGCGACGTCGCCGTTGCCCTGTATGGCGTCCCCGACAAGCTCGACGTGTCGGAGGTCGTGGACCTCGCCGTGGTCGGTGCCGGACCGGCCGGGCTTGCCGCCGCGGTGTACGGCTCCTCCGAGGGGCTCAGCACCGTCGTGATCGAGGCGGAGGCGATCGGGGGCCAGGCCGGCTCGAGCTCGATGATCCGCAACTATCTGGGTTTCCTCCGCGGCATCTCCGGGATGCGTCTCGCGCAGCGCGCCCGCAACCAGGCCCTCCGCTTCGGGACGCGGTTCTTCACGGGTCACGACGTCGTGGTGCTGGCCCCAGGGAGACCGCACACCCTTGAGACGACGGACGGCCGCGTCCTGGCTCGTGCGGTGATCGTCGCCTCCGGGGTGCGCTACAACCGGCTGCGCGTCGAGCCGCTCGAGGCGCTCGTGGGTCTGGGCGTCTACTACGGCGCGGCGATGTCCACGGCACGTGAGATGTCCGGCTCTGACGCGTTCGTCGTGGGTGGCGGCAACTCCGCGGGCCAGGCCGCCGTCCATCTCGCCCGGTACTCGCGCTCGGTCACGATCCTCATCCGGCGTCCGAGCCTCGCCGAGACCATGTCGCAGTACCTCATCCGGGAGATCGAGAGCAACCCCAGGATCACCGTGGAGCCACGGACTCACGTGGTCGACGGCGGCGGCGACGGACACCTCGGATGGCTCACCACGGAACGCCTCGACACCGGCGAGCGGATCGCCCGACCGGCGGCCGGCCTCTATCTCCTGCTCGGCGCGTCCCCGCACTGCTCCTGGCTGCCACCGGAGGTGGCGCTCGATGAGTTCGGATTCGTCCTGACCGGGCGCGACGTCCCACCAGAGACCTGGACCGGCGGGCTCCCTCCAGCCAGCCTGGCCACCACCGTTCCCGGCGTGTTCGCGGTCGGTGACGTCCGGTCGGGATCCACCAAGCGGGTTGCCACCGCCGCCGGCGAGGGGGCGTCTGTGGTGTCGTCCGTCCATCACTGGCTGAGCTAAAGGGTTGGGCCGGCTACTCGGCCCGTGCCGCACCTCATCCGATGTGACCGGTGGGTGCGTCATAGCCTTCACATCGCACACTGGCAGGAGTCAGCTCCATCCGGCTCTCTGGCAGGCTGTTGCTTCTGACCAGGCCAGAGCACCGGACCTTCCCGGTCGGCCTCCGGTCGTGGAGAAGCTGACGAAGTCGGATCCAGCGAACGTTCCGCTGAGCACGGCTTTGGACCAGGAGAATCAGTGGTGTAGCAGGTATCTCCAGTCCTTCGGAACTGAGCCCGCTGGACCCGGGACAGCCTGGTCCAGCGGGTGGTTCCGAGGCGGCGCGAGCGCTGGCCCGTCGTAGTAGTCCTCGGACTCAAAGTCCCAGAACCACTCCTCCCCCGGTTCGTAGCTCTGCATCAGCCAGTGCCCAGTCGCCTCGAAGTGGCCTCGTGCGTGCTGGCTCGGCGAGGAGTCGCAGCAGCCGACGTGACCGCAGAGGGCGCAGCGTCGGAGGTGGAACCACCACCCGTCCGGAGCGGCCTGAAGACACTCGACACAGCCGTCACCCGACGGCGGACAGGTCGGATCGATGTCGGCCATGCTCACTCTCCTCATGCGATTGGCACGGGTCTGCAGACAACCGGGATCAAGACCCCCTCAGCGTAGGCCAGCGAGACGGCAGGCAGGACGGGCCGTTCAGTTGCCGTCGGTCAGGAACCGCCGGCACGAACGACGTCGACACCTGCGCTACCTTCCCGCGCGATTCCGACACCGATGCCTTGGAGATGACGACGCTCATCGCCGCGCTGCAGGCGGGCCGCGACATCCGGGAGCAGAAGCCGAGCACATATCCGACGCCGCCCAGCCTTAGCGGCTCGGACAAATCGAGAACGCTCAGCACTCGGCTGAGCAGAAGGACGTGGTCCAGCAGGAGGCCGAGGCGCGATCCAGGCTTCAGGCAGGACCCGGCGCCTGTGGTTGAGCCGACTCAGGCGTTCGCCGCAGCCGCCCTCCCCTCTGCCGAGGTTCTGAGCTCCAAGGTGGCAGAGCCAATGTGCTGTTGTCGAGTGGCCGCGCCTGCCCCTCATCGTCAGGAGAGCCAGCGTGTTACAGCGACCGAGTCGCCTAGATGACGCCGGGTGTCACAGGCTCACTCCCAGACGGGGGAGCCCTCGACGTAGGAGTGGAACAGCAGTGCCACACGTAGACGCGTGACGTTCGGCTCGTCCTGCCAGTCTTCACCGAGGACGTCGGCAATCCTGGCCAAGCGTTTGACCACCGTGTTCGCGTGCACGAAGAGGGCCCGCGCCGTCTTGGCTACGTTCATGCTGTGGGCGAAGTAGGCGGCCACAGTGTCGACGAGTTGTGCCTTTTGGTTCTCGTCGTAGCGACGAAGCGGCCCCAGGGTCTGCTCGAGAAAGAGGCTCATCTCGTGCTCGCGTCCTGGTGTGAAGAGCAGGCTGAAGATCGCCAACTCGTTGGTCGTGACGGCGCGGGACTCGGTGCCGAGGCCGCGCAACATGGTCGCGCACCGCCGTGCCTCGGTGAGGGCGTCACACACGGCACCGCTGGCTCCATCGACGGCCCTGGACGCGCACACGAGGGCTGGGATGCCGAGCTCACGCCGCAGCCGCTTGTGGACCTCGCGCGACACCACCTGGGGGTCTTCACCACTGGGAAGCCTGTCCTCCCTCTGTCGTCGGGCACCGCGCGGCCGCCGCCGCACTGCGCGATGAGGCCAACCATTTCCTCGACGAAGGCTGAGAAGAGCTGACCTGCCGAGGGCCAGCCAACCCTGCTCCATCTCGGAAAGCCATTGGAACCTCTTGTAGTCACCCGCGAGCTCCAACGACCGTGGACTGAAGGGTCCGAACAACATGCACTACGCAGACTGGATCAACATGACGAGCGAGAGGCACGAGCACGCGTCTACCGGCGCGGCCGGTGTGGCGACGCTTGCGATGATTGTTCGGGAAACGTCCAGGACAAGGATGAGCGCACTCACCGCGACCAGAGGACGAGGCCGGGTCAAGGACGTCAGCCGGCTGGCCGGTCCTAGCGACGCAGAACTTCTGGGCGGGCACGTGGACGATCTACAGCGTACCTGTCTCAACTCCCACGTGCCGGGCATCGCTTCTGCTGTAGGGGCGTTCAGTTGGTGGACCCTTCTCCAACACGGCGCTCTAGGAACATGCTTCCCGATCGGCGGTGGACAGCAGCTCGCCTCGGCGTTGGAGTCCCCTCCAGTTCGCAGAGCTGTCATCGAACAGGTCGCAAGCTGACGCTTGCCTCGTTCCACCGCGGGTTCTCAAAGACCCGACCGGACTCCTGGTTGATGTGCGCGCATCGGCTGCTGGCGGCGCGATGCCGATCGATCGCCGCCGCTTCGGCGAACTGCGGCCGGTGTCGCCCTACGCCTCTTGATCTCCCCGCTCTTCCGCCGCTGATTCGCCTCGCCTCTGGCCTCTCCGCCCATCACCAATCACCAATGGCTCTCCAATCTCCTTCTCGTCGGACGCCTTCTGCCCGTCCCTTCCAGACGGCACGCATGCTACGAACTTCCGTAGGAGAAACCGGTCAGGTATCCCCCTGACCAGCGGAAATGCGGTTGTCGACGGTTGTTGAGGGAGGCTGTTCGGGTGCATGGCGGGATGAAGATCTACCGCGGCGCTGCTGCCGCCGCGCGCCACTACGTCGAGGCCGATCGCTCCCGCGCGGACGACTACTACCTCGCCGAAGGCAGCGGGATCGCGATGCACTTCGCTGCGACTCCC
This sequence comes from Nocardioides sp., assembly GCF_004803405.1. GTDB lineage: Bacteria > Actinomycetota > Actinomycetes > Propionibacteriales > Nocardioidaceae > Nocardioides > Nocardioides vastitatis. The sequence continues at coordinate 55,423 of NZ_SSXI01000226.1, forward strand.
GACGGCATCGACCGCCGAGCCGACATGGACGGCGACACCTACGAGCGCTGGGTCGCAGGCTACGACGTCGAGACCGGTCTGGCGAAGGGGCGGCTGAGGAAGGACGAGAAGGGAGTCCGGTTCGTCGAGGTCACCGTCAACGGGCCGAAGACCTGGTCACTCGCCGCTGCGCTGCACCCCGAGATCGCCAAGGCGTACGACGCCGCCCAGATGGCCGCGGCTGAGGAGATCGTCGGCTGGCTCGCCTCGCACGCCACCACCCGGGTCGGGCCGCGCGGCAACCAGGTGCAGATCCCGGTGGAGCAGGTCGAGGCGGCCGTCGTACGTCACTTCACTTCTCGCGCCGGGGATCCTCATCGGCACCTGCATCTCCAAATCAACGCCCGGGTGTTCGCGGACGGGAAGTGGCGCGGCCTGCACACCGTCGGCGTCCGCGACAGCCTGGAGGCGATCAACGGGATCGGGCACGCAGCGGTGATGACCAATCCGGAGTTCCGAGAGGCGCTGGCGCGGCACGGGTTCACGCTCGACGCCGAGACGGGCGAGGTCACAGAGCTCGCGGAGTTCGCCGGAGCGTTCAGTGCTCGGGCCAAGCAGATCGAGGCGAACATCGACACCTACGAGGCCGAGTGGCGCACCGACCATCCGGGTGAGGAGCCCGGTCCGGCGCTGCGGCAGACGTGGGATCGCCGAGCATGGGCCGACGCCCGGCCGGACAAGGTCGTTCCGACGAGTGGCGAGGAGCTCCGACAGCGCTGGGTCGATGAACTGCACGAGCTCGGCTACGCGCCGCCCCAGCCAGGAGCCGGTCTCGGCGTCCTGCGGGCTGGTGCCGTCGACCGGGACGGCGTCGTCGAGCTGGCGTTGGTTCGTCTCGGGTCGCGTCGCTCCGCGTGGAACGCGGCCGATGCTCGGGGTGAGGTCGAACGGATCATCGCCAGTAGCGGCGGCGTGGTCGACGCCGCCGTACGCCGCGAGCTCGCCGAGGACCTGACCGCTCGCGTCGTCGCCGCTTCGCAGCCGTTGCTAGGCCGGACCGACGAGCGTCAGCACATCCGCACCTTGACGACGACCGAGGTGTTGGCCGTCGAGCACGAGATCGTCGACCGGATCGCTGCCCGCGCGGAGGCCAAGTCCGTCACGGTGATCGAAGGCCCGGCCGGCGCGGGCAAGACCGCGCGGCTCGCCGCCATCCGCAATCGGGCGGTCGCCGCCGGACGCCGAATGGTAGTCGTCACCCCGACGCTCAAGGCGGCCCAGGTCGCGGCGGGCGCGACCGGCTCGGCGTCGTACTCCGCCCACTGGTTGCTCCACCAACACGGATTCCGTTGGGACGCGGACGGCCGATGCACCCGCGTCACAGCCTCCCCTGCGCCAGCCGCCCAGCTGCGTCGCGGCGACCTCCTCGTCATCGACGAAGCAGGGATGGTCGACCAGGACACGGCTCGCGCGCTGCTCACTCTGGCCGACGAGACCAAGGCCCTCGTGATGCTGGTCGGCGACCGACATCAACTCCCCGCCGTCGGTCGAGGCGGGGTGCTGGATCTGGCTATCAGGTACGCGCCAGATCGGGTGCAACAGCTCAACGGCGTACGCCGCTTCAGTGATCCGTGTTATGCCGAGCTGTCGTTGCGGATGCGGAACGGCGCCGGGGCGGGCAAGGTGTTCGACGAGTTGCTCGCGCGTCGCGAGATCGTCATCCACGCCAGCGACGTCGAGCGAACCCGACGCCTCGCCGCCGAGGCCAGCGTCGGCAAGCTCGTCGTCGCCGACACCCGCGAGCAGGTCGCGCGGATCAACACCTTCGCCCATCGGATCCGCAAGGCAACCGGCGAGGTCGACGAGCAGGTGCTGACCACAGCGGGCGAGCGGATCGGGGTCGGCGACACCATCGCGACTCGGCGCAACGACCATGACGCCGACGTCGCGAACCGCGAGTTGTGGACCGTCGTCTCCTGCGATCGCGGCGCCCTCACCGTGCGCGGCGAGGCCGGAATGAGGGTGCTGTGTTCTGAGTACGTGCGGTGCGACGTCGAGCTCGCCTACGCCACAACGGCCTACGGCGCGCAGGGTGCCACAGTCGCGGAGAGCCACGTGCTTGTCGGTGAGCACAGCGGCGCCGCGTCGGCGTACGTCGGGATGACGCGCGGCAGGGATCGCAACGTCGCGCACCTGGTGGCCGAGTCGGCGGACGATGCGCGCAAGCAGTGGTGCGACGTCTTCGGGCGCGACCGTGCCGACCTTGGTCCGGCGCACGCGCGGGAGGCGGCGGCCGAGGCGATCGAGCGATACGGGCCGATGAACCCGCGCTACTCCCGTCACGCGGCAGGTCGGTCGCCGGAGCTGATCCGTCGGCCTGAGCCGGATCCGGGTTACCGCCCGCCGCCCGTCCCATCCGGCGGCCCTGGCCTCGGATTCTGAGAGGGCAACGGTCGCGGGTCGAATCTGGTCCGAATGAACCGCACCCGCGGTCCCTTGGGTTTCGCCGGCTGCTTCGGCAGCGCCTCGCGGCCTCGGATCCACGCCAGGGCGGTGAACGACTCGTTGGCGCGCAAGGGGTCTGGCTTCGTCCGCTCCCGCGCGATGCGGACCGGCCACTTCCACGCCTCGCGGATCGGGTCGGGCAGGTCCAGCTCGTCCCACACGTCCACCAGGAGCGGGCCGTCGATCCAGCGGAGCATGTCCTCGGGCGGGCTCCATCGGAGCAACTGCTCGTAGGCACCCATGCGCTCATGCCGGTCTCGCATGTCCCACTCGCGCAACGGCCCGTTGTCGATTCCGGCAGGGATCACCAACGTCGCGAAGCAGTCCGGCATCTCGACGTTCCACAGGATGTTCGGCACCCAGAAGCGTCCAAACTCAGGCGCCTCGTGCTCGGTCCAGTCGATCAGCTTGCGCAGGTTGAGGTCATAGCCCGCGGCTTCGAGGATCCGCCCGGCCACCTTGATCGTCGGCGACTTCAGTCCCCGCTCGTACGCCGACAAGGTCGCCTGCGACGTACCGGATCTCGCGGCGAGCTCTGCCTGCGTAAGGCCGCTGGCTCGTCGTGCGACTTCGAGCAGGTACGCCCGATCCATCTTTCGACGATATCCGATCGAACGTATTCGGGCGTCGGCGCGGCAGGTCGTTCACACCTAACTGTCGCCCACGATCCGCGCGGGCCATCGCCTGACAGGAGGAACCATGAACAGCACCACCCACGACGTCCCCTTCCACGCCCGCCACGATGACGAGCTGCTCACGCTCGACGACGTCGCCGAGATCCTGCGCACCCCGATCAACACCGTCCGCTGGTGGCGCCAGGAGGGCACGGGTCCGGAGTTCTTCAAGATCGGAAGGCGGCTCTACACAACCGTCGGCGATCTGCGGACGTTCATCCGCATGCAGCGGCTCGCCTCCCAGCCGGTCCTCGGCAAGCCGAAGGCCGTGTGACCATGCACTGGCCGCCGGACGCCTCGGTCGACACCGACCCGCGGCACGTCTTCCTCGACGCGCACGACGTGATGGCGCGCTACGGCTGGGGCAAGACGAAGGGCTACCAGAACCTCAAGGACCGCTCGCTCGTGCCGCCGCCGGTGATGACGCACCCTGATCGGTGGCGGCTCGACCAGCTTCTGGCCTGGGAGGAGAAGCGGATGGAGCTTGCCGAGGCCGCCTTGAAGGCACTCGTCGCGCCCGACCGGGAGCAGGCCACGATCACGGACTTGCTCCCTCAGCCGAAGCGGAGGCATCGGTCGGCCTGAGCGGCGCCTCGCTCGGACCATCTTCCAGCACAGGGGAATCCGATCGAGTCTCAGCCCAGAGGCAGAGGTCATCATTGACCTTGATGACGAGCGCGATCATCATTCGCAGGGCGGTGACGTAGGCATGGAAGTGGGTGTCCTCACCCTCAGCGTCTGCTTGCGAACCGTGCAGGTACTTGTTGCGCAACTCCGGCCCATTGCTGAAGTCAGACTTGTTGAGGAAGTAGTTGAAGTACTGCGCCTCGGCCTCGGTCAACAGCGATGAGTGACGCCTCACCCATCCGCGAGCTTCCATGGCGTCGACAGCGGAGCGACCTTCCTTCGAGAGCCTGTAGTAGCTACAGGCCTGAGTCGCGAACAGCGACCTCAGGACCAGGAACTGCGGGGCACTGGCGATCTGCATCCTCTCGCCCGTGTCCTCCAGGATGCCGAGCGAGATCAGATGATCGACAGCGGGCTGTTGGTACTCGTGGAAATCGGCGTAGGAGACGACGTTTCCGATGAGAAGCCCGGCCGCGTCATCGCCCTTCAACTCCTCGCTGATGTACGTCAGCGCTGACTGGTCGGAGAACAGGGCGTGAAGAATGCCGGCAATCTGGTCGTCGTCGGTCGGGTAGACGTACTTCCCCGAAAGCAGGCTCGGAACCTGTCGGTAGCGAACGGGATCTGAGGTGATCGCGAGCAGGTCCCGATCGAGTACGCCGTTCTCGGCGAACAGGCCGAACTGAGCGAGCGCGCTCTCCATCTCAGCGAAGAGGTGGCGCACCCTCTCGAGGTAGGACGCGGCCCCGCTCGACGGCCTGAACGAGAAGTTCGCAGCACCGAACTCCTCTTTTAGGTAATCCTCGAAGAACCAGGAGATTACCCCTTCAAGGTCCCTTTCCTTGGTCTCCAGGTAGTGCTGATACAGCCTCGTCTGAAGCAGGGTGCTCATGTCGACCGCCCGGAATCCTGCGCCGACCCTGTACTCGGTCTTGCCCGTCGCCCCCATGAAGCGCTCGAAGACGCCCAACTGCGAGGGATAGGACGGCAGTGTCAGCAGGACACCACGGTCGGCAAATTCGAACAGGTGCTGGAAGTTGTTGAGGATGCTCGGGTTGTCACAGGTCTCGTCCAGCCATCGGCTGCTGTAGGTGAATCGAGCAACCATCCCGTCTGAGTCGTCCATCTCGTAGAGCACGGGCTCGTCCTGCGTCTCGGATAGCCGCACCTCGGTCCCGGTCTTGAGGCCGGTGTTCTTCTCGAAGAACGCCTGCGTCATCTCCGCGTTGCGGCGCTTCGCCCGCAGCTTCAACTTTGCATCGATGCCGGTGGCCGAGCGGACAGGGGCAGTTTCGATGAGGCCGATGTAGTTGGGGTTCGCGTCTGGGCTATCGACGTATCGCTCGAGCAGATCGCGAGCATCGGCTGGTGTGAAACTGGCCGGGAGGTGAACCTCCGCGCGCACATCCTGCTGCAGGTGCTTGCGGATAATGTGTTCCGCGTTCCCCGGAGACCCGATCAACCGGTCCCGTACCTTCGCGTCGTAGGCGAGCACGAGCTTCTTGCAAGCGAGCATGTCGCCAAGGTGCACCCCGGTCTGATCGAGCGCAGCCAGCATGACTGCCGACGTGCAACGTTCGAAGGCCCTGTTCCGCCCGAGGAGTTCGAGGAGGTCAGCGTGGTAGTCAAAGTCGACGCCCGCGACGATCGAGACGCAGTCGACGTCGTTGGTCGCCGAGAAGAACCTGGCCACCGTGCTCCGGATCGGACCGATCTTCGACATCGCCGCGGCACGTTCCGCCTCGGTGCAGTCGCGAGGGAGCAAGCCGTTCTCAAGGTACTGCTGCACGTTGTGGAGCTCGATGATGTCCATTGGGTCAGTCGGCGCGCTCGACGGGTCGAAGTGCTCTGCTATCTGAGCGACGCGCGCCACGAACCACCCCGCGGCCAGATCATGCACGCCAAAGAACCGAACCCTCCGCAGGGACGCTCCTTCCTCGTCACTCACCAGTTGACCTCACTCCCCGCTTCTTACTCCCGTGCTGACATCGTTGCGCAACGGACCGACATCAAGAGGAGCGCTGTGCGAGCATCCTCACCCACCAAGCGCGTCCCGCCACTGCGCGAAGAGCCCGTCGATGGCGGTCGGATCGACGAAGGTGTCGAAGGCGGTCTTGGCTCGCTCCGCGCTAACCGGATCCCGCAACACGCCTGCCGTCCACTCCACACTCTGGCGAACGTCGACGCCGACCTCGGGGTGTTCGATGAACTGCCCGATCACCCGAAAGGTCTCGCCAGGGTCTGCGACTGCCATGAGCCGCCAGAGGTCGCCGAGGTCCTTGTCTCGAACCGGTCCCTTGCGCGGCTCCCGAAGCCGTTCACCGATCTTCGAGCCCTTGGCCAGGATGAGCGCCGGGATCTCTGCGACGTGGAGGTCAGCCGTCAGTCGCGGGTCGGCAAAGTCGGTGATCGTCACGCGCGATCGGTTGAACGCCGCGAGTTCGAGGCCGAGCGCGTTGCCGACAGCGAGCTTGCCGTGCGCGGGCGGCAAGGCAGGGACTCCGCGCTTGGTGCGGCTGGCAGTCCCGGACAACCCGTGGGGCGCCAGCAGATCGACTTTCTCGCGGAACGATCGCGTGCCGTCGGCCTCGTCGTAGGCCGTCCGGCCCCACAGTCCGGGACGAGCTGTCGTGCGGTGCTCGTAGCCCGCGTCGGCCAGGAGGGCTTCGATGCTCGGCACGTCGCCGACCAGGCCCGGCGTCACACCGTGGTCGCCGTCTCCGGTCGGCATTCGCGGCACGTCGAGGTCCATTGTCCGCAGCAAGACGGCGTGCGCACCGACCAACGTCAGCGACTCAGCGTGGACCTGGAGAACCTCGACAACGTTGATGATCGCGCGGCGACTCCACTCGATCTCGGTGCGCGGCTCGTTGAAGTCCATCACGCCACCCGCCTCCCCATGAGGATGTCGGCCTGCTCGACCATGCGGTCGATGCCACCGTAGGCGTCGATGATGACCTGATCGCGAGCGACGACCGTGACGCTGGCGATGTCGACACGGCCGACCTCGCTCACGCCGTCGAACGGGATCAGCGTTACCCGCATGCCGAACGAACCGGGCTCCTTGCGCACGAGGCCGGCCGCCTCGGCGGCACGAGCGACGTCCTCGACGTAGATAACCGGCCATGCCTCGCCGGCGCTCGACCGGTAACGGTTGGCTCCGGCATCACCGGTGAGTGCGTAGTCGATGCCGGCCCCGCGAAGCGAGTCAGCGACCACATCCGCAGAGAGCCCCGCGGTGAAGTCCATCGCTCCAGGGCGGCGCGTCAGTCGGGCGGCGCGACCGGCACGGAACAGCAGGTCCGCTTCCTTCCCGGCGGCGACCCGACCGTCGGCATCGAGAAGTCCGATGCGAGCCCAGCGCTGGCGCCACAGCTCGACACCCGGAGTCGGCGACACGTCGAGCGCCGGGTTGAGCGCAAGACGTGCGGTCGCGATCGCATCCACATCCGCAAGGCCGGTGAAGCCGATCGGCTCCCCCAAGACCGTCAGGATCTCCTGCGCCAGATCGAACGACGGGCTGACCGCACCGGACTCGATCCGCGTGACCGTGGTCGGGGCAACGTCGACCAGCGCCGCGAGCTGACGAGCGCTCAGCCCGTTCACGCGGCGCAGCGTCGAGATGCGTTCTGCCAGGTCCACGCCCAACAGTCTACGAGAGTGTTGCAAATACGCAACACGTTAAGTATCGGCCCGGAAGCTAACATGTCTTGCAGACCTGTCAGGTCCTTCAACACGTCGAGATCGGCTGCCACTGGGTCACCAGTGATGGGGCCAAAGTGATGCACGAGAGTGATGCACGAAGCCCCGGAATCGGTGTCAAACGACGGCACTCGCCGTTCCGACGCGAACCGCAATCAGGCCACTGACCTGCGGTTTCGCATATTTCCGTCGACAGCCGCCAACCGGGGAACCTCGTGGCACCAGTGGCAGGCGGCGTACCCGACGGAGAGCAGGACCGGCAGGTTGCGGCGACGCGCCTCGGCGAACGCCTCCGGGCCCCACTCCCACCAGTCGACGGGATTCTCGGCGTGTTGGAGCAGGTACGGGCTCGTCGCAGACGCCAGGCGATTCGGCATGCTCCCCACGCTAGCCCGTGCCCGTCGAGAGGCCGGCAGGATCCGAGCGGCACCGGAACCGGCGGTTGCGTGATTCGCGAAGATCGCTGGCCGCCGAGGAAGCCGCCGACACCGCCGCGGCGCCAGCGGGCTACAACGTGAACGCGTCCCGGAACGCGGCGAGGGCTGCGTCGGTGCCGGCCGTTCCGGGCCGGCTGGCGAAGGCCTCCATCGCCACCACGCCGTCGTACCCGGCCTCGGCTAGCGCCAGGGCGACCGCTGACCAGGCGATCTCGCCGGTGCCGGGCTCACAGCGTCCCGGCACGTCCGCGACCTGTACCTCACCGACGTACGGCGCCGCGCGGCGGATCAGCTCGATCAGGTTCCCCTCGCCGATCTGCGCGTGGTAAAGGTCCAGGTTCATGCGCAGGCGCGGACTACCGACCGCCCGCACCAGCGCGAGCGTGTCTGCCGCGCGGGCGAAGGGCGTACCCGGGTGGTCCACCTCGGTGTTGAGGTTCTCGAG
>NZ_SSXI01000226.1:63836-137468 GCF_004803405.1 Nocardioides sp.
GGGGAGTCCACCCTCCCCCAGGCCCGTCCCATGCAGGTTCAGCGCGGGGGCACCGATCCGTCGGGCGAAGTCGATCGACTCCGCCGCCGACGCGAGCAGCGCAGCAGCTCCGTCGGGGCTGGTCAGGTCCCCGCCGACGTACCCGGTCATCGACGTGAACCGCGCACCGGTAGCGGCCAGTGCGGCGGCGTCCTTGGCCGTCCAGTCCCAGATCTCGACCGCGAAGCCGGCATCGTGGATGCGCTTGACGCGGTCGAGGTGCGACTCGTCGAGGTACACCATCTCCGAGCACACCGCCAGCGTGAATGTCATCGAGAAGCTGCTCGTCCAACAGCCGCCACGGGTGCGGCGACCTCGGCGCGCCCACCCGTGCGGTAGGACTCGATCGCGGCCTCGGCGATTGCGAACGCGGCCCACGCCTCGTCGGCGCCGACGCTCGGCGCGCGGCCCTCCACGATCGCGCCCACGAACTCGGCGAACTCGCCGAGGTAGGCGTCCCGGAGCAGCTCGGTGTCGCTCCGCGCGGTCGACGCGAGCCGGCCCTCGGCGTCGTGCAGGCGCATCGAGGTGCGGGACCCGTCGCCGATGGTCACCATCCCGCGTGAGCCGAAGACCTCGCCCCGGACGTCGTAGCCGTACGTCGCCGCGAAGTTCGCCTCGGCGGTGGCGATCGCGCCGTTGTCGTAGCGGATGACGACCACGGCGGTGTCGAGCAGGCCGGCCTCCTTGAAGTCCGGCGCGATGAGAGCGTCGGCCGTCGCGGAGACGTCGACAGCTCGCGCTCCCGGGTTGAGCCAGTTGAGCGTGTCGAAGTCGTGGATCAGCGTCTGGGTGAAGATCGTCCACGGCGGGATCGCGCCGGGGTCGGCCAGGCCCTCCCCCGGGTCCCGGGTGAGCGAGCGCATCAGCCGTACGTCGCCGACCCGACCGGCCGCGACCGCGGCGTGGGCCGCGGCGAAGTCGGCGGCGAACCGGCGGTTGAACCCGACCTGGAGCGCAACGCCGGCAGCCGTGGTCGCCTGTCGTCCTTCCTCGATCTCGCCAAGGTTCATCCCGGCCGGCTTCTCGCAGAAGACGTGCTTGCCGGCCTCGGCCGCCGCACGGATCAGGCCGGCATGGGCGACGGACGACGCGGCGATCACGATCGCGTCGACGTCGGTCGCGGCGAACACCGAGCCGGGATCGGTCTCGGCCCGAGCGCCGAGCGTCTCCGCCAGGGCTGACGCGACTCCGGGGCGCGGATCCGCGACTGCGGTCAGGGTCGCGCCCGGGAGGTGTCGGGCGATGAGCTCCGCATGGTGGGCGCCGATGCGACCGGCGCCCACCAGGGCGATGCGAACCGTCACTGAGCCTCGGCCTCCGCTTCGGCCTTGAGCTCCGCGACGATGTCGTTCGATGAGCCCATGGTGCGCTCGAGCTCGTGCGCCAGGGACTCCAGCTCCGCACCGCCGGCCATCATCGATGTCAGGTCCTGCACGGACAGCTCCGACTTCGGGAAGTCGCCCATGCTGCGACCGCGCCTCAAGAGCATGAACCGGTCTCCGACGGGATAGGCGTGGTGCGGGTTGTGCGTGATGAACACGACGCCCAGACCGCGGTCGCGGGCCTTGGCGATGTACTTCAGCACCACACCGGACTGCTTGACCCCGAGCGCAGCCGTCGGCTCGTCCAGGATCAGCACCCGGGCCCCGAAGTAGACGGCCCGCGCGATGGCGACGCATTGCCGCTCACCACCCGAGAGGGTGCCGATCGGCTGGTCCACGTCGCGCAGGTCGATGCCCATCGCGAGCAGCTCGCTGCGGGTCGTCCTCTTCATGAACTCGACGTCCAACCGTCGTGCCGGCCAGATGCCCTTCACCGGCTCCGAGCCGAGGAAGAAGTTGCGCCACACCGGCATCAGGGGGACCACGGCAAGGTCCTGGTAGACGGTGGCGATGCCCAGCGCCAGCGCGTCGCGCGGGCTGGACAGGTGGCGCTCCTCGCCGTCGACGAGGAACGTGCCCTCCGTGTGCTGGTGCGCACCGGCGAGGATCTTGATGAACGTCGACTTCCCGGCACCGTTGTCACCCAGCACGCAGGTGACCTCGCCGGCCTTGACCGACGTCGTCACCTCCCGCAGCGCGATCACCCGGCCGTAGGACTTGCCGATGTCGGTCACCTCGATGATCGGCGTCCCTCGCGGGGGAATCGCGAGACCGTCGGCGGCGGTCGGGGTCTGCACCTCTTGCTTTTGGCGGTGCGCAGCTTCCTTGGCCTGTTGCGTGGCGTACTCGCGGGCGACCCTGCCGATCCGCTTGCCCGTTGCGCTCACCTTCTCGTCATCGGTCATCGTGACTCCTCCGCCCGCTTGCGCACCCATTCGTTGAGCAGGACCGCACCCAGCAACATCGCGCCGAGGAACGCCTTCAGCCAGTTGTTGTCCCAGCCGGCGTAGACGATGCCCTGGTTGGCCATGCCGTAGATGAGCGCGCCGAACGCGGCGCCGATCGCCGAGCCGTAGCCGCCGGTCAGCAGGCAGCCGCCGACGACGGCGCAGATGATGTAGATGAACTCCTGGCCGACGCCGGTGTTGCTCTGCACCGTGGAGCTGCTGAACAGCAGCAGCATCCCGACCAGCCAGCCGCAGCCAGCTGTCGTCATGAACAAGCCGATCTTGGTGCTCACGACCGGCACGCCGACCTGCCGAGAGGACTGCTTGGCGCCGCCGACAGCGAAGATCCAGTTGCCGACACGGGTACGGAGTAGCACCCAGGTCGCCAGCGCGGTCACTGCGATCCACCACACGATCGAGATGACGACCGTGCCGCCGGCGAGGTCGAACGACGACCCGAAGATCTTCTGCGGCTGGTCGTAGAAGGGGACGTTGCGCATGCCCTGGATGGCGACCTGGCCGATCAGCGCCTTCGTCCCGGCGAGGTCGATGCCCTGCAGCACGAAGAACGTGCCGAGGGTGACGATGAAGCTGGGCAATCCCGTCTTCATCACCATCAGGCCGTTGAGGAAGCCGACTCCGAGGGCGAGGGCGAGCGAGACGAGGATCGCGACCCAGATGTTCAGGCCGTACTCGGTCGTCAGGACGCCGACCACGAGGCCGGTGAAGCCCGTGATCGCCCCGGCGGAGAGGTCGAACTCGCCGCCGATCATCAGGAGCGAGACCGCAACGGCCATGATTCCGATCGTCGACGCCGAGTCCAGCCAGGTGCTGGCTCCCCGAGCGGTTGCGAAGGTGTCGGTCGTGACGGCGAAGAAGACGAAGATCGCGACCGCTGCCAGGAGCGCGCCGATCTCGGGGCGCTTCATCACCCTGGCGACAGGAGACGTGCGGACGACGCGTTCGTCCGCGACCGCAGTGGTGGTCATGTGCTGGTTCCTTTCCAGAAGCCGGGGTGGGGCCCGCCGGACACCGGCAGGCCCCACGCCCCACTCAGCGGGTGCCGTTCTTGGCGAACTCGAGCACCGCGTCGGCGTTGTCGCTCGTGATGAACGCCGGGCCGGAGTTGATGGCCTGGCCGCCGCCCACGTCGTTGCCGTTGATCGACTTCAGGTAGAGCGTGCTGACGCCGAGGTAGCCCTGGACGTAGGGCTGCTGGTCGACGGCGAACAGGATGGTGCCGTCCTTGATCTCGTTGATGACGTCCTCGCTCAGGTCGAAGGTCGCGACCTGAGCGTCGCTGCCAGCCTGGTCGACGGCCGCCACGGCGTTGATGCCGTACTGGCCACCGAGGGTGAGCACGGCGTCGATCGAGTCGTCGGACTGCAGCTTGGACGTGATCGTCGAGGTCACGGCGTTCTCGTCGGTGCCATCGACCTGCAGGTTCTCAACGTTCCCGCCGGCGGTCTCGGCAACTGCGGCACATCGCTCCTCCAGACCGATGTTTCCGGCCTCCTGGATGACGCAGAGGATGTTGCTGAAGCCCTCCTCCTTGAGCCGCTCGCCGACCGCGCGCCCGGCGATCGTCTCGCTCTGACCGATGTGCGTGATGGCCCCGAAGTCCGCCCACTGGTCGTAGCCGGAGTTGATCGTCACGACCGGGACACCCGCCTCCACGGCCGTCTCGATGCTGTCCTGGAGGCCGTCCGGGTTGGCCATCGAGACGACGATGCCGTCGACGTCGTCGGCGACGGCGGCGTCGATGAGCTCGGACTGCTTGGAGGGATCGGGATCGGCTGAGTACTCAACCGAGACACCGTAGTCGTCACCCGCGCGCTCGGCGCCGGACTTCACCCGGTCCCAGAACGCGTCGCCAGGACCGCTGTGGGTGATGACCGCGTAGGTGAGGTCCGACGTCTCCGTCGGGGCCCCGCTCTCCTCCTTGCCGGTCCCGCTGCACGCAGCGAGCAACAGGGCTGATGCGGCCAGCCCGGCGATGGTGATCCTTCTGTTCCTCATGTGTGGTGCCTTTCTCTGCGGGACCCGGTCGGACAGCGTGCCCGGTCAGGCGTTCGTGGGGAAGTGGAAGCTTGCGCCGATCGGGTTCTCGACGTGGGGCCAGCGTGAGGTGACCACCTTGGCGCGGGTGTAGAACGACACGCCCTCAGGGCCGTGCACGTGCTTGTCGCCGAAGAGGGAGTCCTTCCACCCGCCGAAGGAGTAGTACGCCATCGGTACTGGTACCGGGACGTTCACGCCGATCATTCCGACCTTGACGCCGCGCTGGAACCGCCGCGCGGCCTCGCCGCTGGAGGTGAAGATCGCGGTGCCGTTGCCGTAGGGGTTGGCGTTGACCAGGGCGATCGCCTCGTCGACGTCGTCGCTGCGCAGCACGGACAGCACCGGGCCGAAGATCTCCTGGGTGTAGCAGTCCATCTGCGGCGTCACGCCGTCGATCACGGTCGGCCCGACGAAGAACCCGTCCTCGTGTCCGGGTACGACGAGACGACGCCCGTCGACGGTGACCCGCCCGCCCTGCCGTTCGCCGGCGTCGATCAGGCCGACGATCCGGTCGCGGGCCGCCGGGGTGACCACCGGGCCCATCTCACTCGCTGCGTCACGGCCCGAGCCGACGACCACGGCACGCGCCTTGGCGTTCACGGCCTCGACCAACGCGTCGCCGGTGCGGCCCACCGCCACCGCGGCCGAGATCGCCATGCACCGCTCGCCCGCCGACCCGAACGCCGCAGCCACCAGGTGGTCGGAGGCGAAGTCGAGGTCGGCGTCCGGAAGCACGATCGCGTGGTTCTTGGCGCCGCCGAGGGCCTGAACCCGCTTGCCGTTCTCACTGGCGCGTTGGTGGATGTAGCGGGCGATCGGCGTGGAGCCCACGAACGACACCGCGGCGACGTCGGGGTGGTCCAGGATCGCGTCGACCGCCTCCTTGTCACCGTGGACGACGTTGAACACGCCCTCCGGCAATCCCGCTTCGGCCCACAGCTCCGCGAGCAGGACGGACGCTGAAGGATCGCGCTCGCTGGGCTTGAGCACGAACGTGTTGCCGCACGCGATCGCCACCGGGAACATCCACATCGGCACCATCGCCGGGAAGTTGAACGGCGTGATCCCGGCGACCACGCCGAGCGGCTCGCGGAAGGAGAACACGTCCACACCGGTCGACACCTGGTCGGAGTAGTCGCCCTTGAGCAACTGCGGGATGCCGCACGCGAACTCGACGACCTCCAGGCCGCGCTGCACCTCGCCACGAGCGTCGGACAGTACCTTGCCGTGCTCGTCGGTGATCGCCTCGGCCAGCCGGTCCAGGTTGGCCTCGACCAGGTGCTGGAAGCGGAACAGGATCTTCGTGCGGGCGCTCAGCGAGCTCTGCGACCAGGTGTCGAAGGCGTCACGTGCCACCGCGATCGCGTGGTCCACGTCGGTCGCTGAGGCGAGCAGTACCTCGGCCTGCTCCTCTCCAGTCGCGGGATTCCAGACCGGACTGGTGCGGGTCGAACCAGCCGCGCTCCGAGTGCCGCCGATCCAGTGTTCGATCGTCCTCACAGGTTTCTCTTCCTACTGGGTGCAGTGGATGGGTCAGAGGTGAAGCCGCTGATCACGCTTCGCGGCGTCGTACCGGGCCCGGGCCTCGGTCGTGGACTCAAGCTCGGAGACCTCCGCGACGGGGACGTCCCACCAGGCTCCGCTGCTCGGTGCGGGCACCAGCGGGTCGGTCTCGATGTGGATCACGACGGGTCCGGTCGCGTCCGACTTCGCCTTGCGCAGTGCTTGGTGCAGCTCGTCGATGCTGCTGGCGTGGAGCACCTGGGCGCCGAGGCTCTCGGCGTTGGCGGCGAGGTCGATCGGCAGCTTGTCTCCGTCGAGTCGCCCGGTCGCCGGGTTGCGGCGGCGGTACGCCGTCCCGTAGCGCTGGGAGCCGAGCGACTCCGAGAGCGCGCCGATGGAGGCGAACCCGTGGTTCTGCACGAGGATCACGATGATCTTGACGTTCTCCTGGACCGCCGTGACCAGCTCCGAGGCCATCATCAAGTAGGAGCCGTCGCCGACCATGACGAACACGTCCCGGTCGGGCGCGGCCATTCGGACTCCGAGTCCGCCGGCGATCTCATAGCCCATGCACGAGAAGCCGTACTCGACGTGGTAGCCCTTCGGGTCCCGGGTGCGCCACAGCTTGTGCAGGTCACCGGGCATCGAGCCGGCCGCGCACACGACGACGTCGCGGGCGTCGGCGACGTCGTTCACGGCACCGATGACCTCCGACTGCCCAGGCAGCGGTCCGTGGCCCAGGTGGTAGGCACGCTCGACCGTGGCGTCCCAGTCCGCCGCCAGCGAGCGCACCCGGTCGCGGTAGTCGCCGTCGGTCTGGCGACCCGCGAGGGCCTGGGCGAGCGCCCTCAGGCCCTCGCGGGCGTCTCCGACCAGCGGCAGGCCGGCCTGCTTGTGCCCGTCCAGGCTCGCGACGTTGAGGTTGACGAACCGGACGTCGGGGTCGGCGAAGATGCTGCGCGAGGCGGTGGTGAAGTCGCTGTAGCGGGTACCGATCCCGAGGACGACGTCCGCGTCACGGGCGATCGCGTTGGCTGCGGTGGTGCCGGTCGCGCCGACCGCGCCGAGGGCCAGCGGATGGTCGTAGGGCAGGGATCCCTTGCCGGCCTGGGTCTCGGCGACCGGGATGCCGGTCGCCTCGACGAAGGCACGCAGCTCCTCGGTCGCCTCGGCGTAGATGGTGCCACCGCCGGAGACGATCAGCGGCCGACGGGCGCCGCGCAGCAGCTCGGCGGCGCGAGCCACCAGCGCGTCCTCGGGCTGCGGTCGAGCCACGCGCCACACCCGCTTCTCGAACAGCTCCAATGGCCAGTCGTACGCCTCCGCCTGCACGTCCTGCGGCAGGGCGAGTGTGACCGCGCCGGTCTCGACCGGGTCGGACAGCACCCGCATCGCGCCCAGCAGGGCCGAGGGCAGCTGCTCGGGGCGCCACACCCGGTCGAAGTACTTCGACACCGGTCGGAACGCGTCGTTGACCGACACGTCGCCGCTGGACGGGAGCTCGAGCTCCTGCAGCACAGGGGACGCCACTCGGGTCGCGAACACGTCTCCGGGCAGGAGCAGCACGGGGATCCGGTTGATGGTGGCGAGCGCGGCGCCGGTGACCATGTTGGTCGCGCCCGGGCCGACGGACGCCGTACAGGCGAGCGTCGACAGCCGGTTGCGCATCCGGGCGTAGCCGACGGCGGCGTGCACCATGCCCTGCTCGTTGCGACCCGTCCAGTACGGCAGCCGGCCGGGCTCGCGCAGCTCCTCCTCGAGCAGCGCCTCGCCGACGCCTGCGAGGTTGCCGTGGCCGAAGATCCCGAAGCAGCCCTCGACCAGGCGGTGCTCGACGCCGTCCCGCTCCGAGTACTGGACGCCGAGGAACCGCACCAGCGCTTGTGCGACGGTCAACCGGACCGTACCGCTCATCGGGTGCTCCTCTCGTCGGTGGTGGTCAGGGGCAGCCGCGGATCGACTGCCGCGTCGTCCCAGGTGCTCCGCACCCAGGCATGGGCCGGGTCGTCACAGATCAGCCAGGCGCGCTCGGCGCCCGGACCCGCCATCACGTTCAGGTAGTACAGGTCGTAGCCGGGCGCCGCCATCGACGGCCCGTGCCAGCCGTGCGGGATGGTGACCACGTCGCCGGTCCGTACCTCGGCGAGCAGGTCCGCCGGACGGTCGTCGGTTCCGTACACCCGCTGGTAGGCCACCCCCGGTCCGTCGGGCCCGTCGGCGACCTCGAAGTAGTAGATCTCCTCCAGCACGCTCTCGGCGCCGGGCCGGTCCTCGTCGTGCTTGTGGGGCGGGTACGACGACCAGTTGCCGCCCGGCGTGAGCACCTCGACCACTATTAGGCGGTCGCACTCGAACGTGTCGGCCGCAGCGAGGTTGTTGACCTGGCGGCTGCAGCTGCCGGCGCCGCGGAGCTCGACGGGGACGTCCTCCGCCTTCGCGTACCGGAACGGAAGCCGGCGCTCGCACCGTGCGGACGGGAGCGCGAACCGGCCGCCGTCGGCGGAGCTGATCGTCACGTCCGAGTCGCGAGGAACATAGGCGAAGTCGCTGACCCGGCTGAACACGCTCGCGCGCCCTCCGAGCTCGACGACCTCGCCGTCGCACTCCACCACGCAGTCGCCTGCGAGGGGCAGCACCAGCATCTCCTCCTCGCCCGAGGCGAGCGTGTGCCGCTCGGCCGGCGCCAGCGTGACCACGCGGAGACCGCTGTAGGTCCACCCGGCATCGGCAGGGCTCACGGCCGTGGCAGCGGGGAGGTGGCGCGCGTTCACAGCAGGCCCACCGTCCGATCGACAGCTGCGGCCACGTCGCCGTCCGGCGGGTAGAGCAGGGCCCGGCCGACGATCATGCCCACGACCGTGGGCTGCTTGAGTGCGCGCTGCCAGCGCTCGAAGGTCTCCGGCTGGTCGACGCTCGCTTCACCGCCGAGCAGCAGCACCGGCAGCGTGGTCGCCGCGGCGACCCGTTCCATGTCGTCCACCACCGGCAGCTTGAGCCAGGTGTGCGCCGACGTCGCGCCGAGCCCGGCCGCCACGGTGGCCGACCGGATCACGGCCTCGGGGCTCAGGTCGTTGCGCACGCGGCCGCTGACGCGGTGCGAGATGAACGGCTCCACCATGGCCATCAGGTGGTGCGACGCCAGCTCGGTGACGGCGCGAGCGCATGCCTCGAGGGTTGCGACGGTCGCGGGGTCGTCCGGGTCGATGCGGGTGAGCATCTTGCCCCCGTCGTACCCCATCGCGGCGATGGTTGCCGCGTCGTACGCCGTCATCCGGTCGTCGATCTCGAACGCCGTCCCGGCGAGGCCGCCGCGGTTCATCGAGCCGAGGACGACCTTGTCATCGAGCGCCCCCATCAGCAACAGGTCTTCGACCATGTCGGCCGTGCCGAGGAAACCATCGACGCCGGGGCGGTCGAGGGCGACCGCGAGCCGACGCAGCAGGTCGCCGCGGTCGGCCATCGCGAGCGGGTCCTCACCGACCCGCAGCGCACCTCGGGCGGGATGGTCGGCCGCGATGATCATCAGCCGACCGCTCTCGCCGACCAGCGAAGCGCGGCGCTTGCGCCCGGCGGCTGCGGCCGCAATCGCGCCGGGGTCCTGGAGCCGGATGGACGTCATCGCCCGCGCCAGCTCCTCACCAGTAGCGGTCGAGTAGTCAGGCATCGAGAACCTCCCCAAGAACGGCGTCGACCTCACTGGTCGACGGCATGGCGTCTGAACACGCCAGCTGGCCGGCGACGATCGCCCCGGCCGCGTTGGCGAACCGGACGGTCCGGCCCAGCTCCCACCCGGAGAGCAGGCCGTGGCAGAGCGCGCCACCGAAGGCGTCTCCGGCCCCGAGGCCGTTGACCACCTCGACCGGGACCGGCGGTACGTCGACGACTCCGTGCTCGTCCACGGCGAGGACGCCCTTGGGCCCCTGCTTCACGATCGCCACCTGGACGCCGCGGTCCCTCAGCGCCGCGGCCGCGGCCGTCGGCTCCGTCTCGCCGACCGCGACCTCACACTCCTCGCGGTTGCCGACGGCGACGGTGACATGCTCGAGTGCGCGGGTGACCTGCTCGGTGGCCTCCTCGGGCCGGGCCCAGAACATCGGCCGGTAGTCGAGGTCGAGCACCGTGATGCCGCGGCGGCCCCGCGCCTCGAGGGCGGCCAGCGTCGCCTCCCTGCTCGGCTCCTGGCACAGGCCGGTCACGGTCACCCAGAACAGGTCGGCATCCCGGATCGCGTCGAGGTCGAGCTCGTCGGCCCGGATCTGGAGGTCGGGCGCGGTGGGGGTCCGGTAGAAGTACAGCGGGAAGTCGTCGGGCGGGAAGATCTCGCAGAACGTGACCGGGGTCGGCCAGGTCGGCACCGCAGTGACGAACTCGTCGCTCACGCCGTAGCCAGCGAGAGCCTTGTGCACGAACCGGCCGAACGCGTCTTCGCCGGTGCGGGTGATGACGGCCGCGCGCCGGCCGTGCCGCGCCGCGGCCACCGCTACGTTGGTTGCGCTGCCACCGAGGTATTTGGCGAACGAGGCGACATCCTCGAGGGGCACGCCGACCTGCTCGGGATAGATGTCCACCCCGACCCGGCCCATGGTGATCACCTCGTGGTTCACGAGGCCACCTCGGTGAGGAACTCCAGCCCCGCTCGGACGTCGGCGACCGGACCGGCACCCGGCCGCGGCTCACCGTCGAGGATGGTGTCCTGCTCCATGACGTACCAACCGCGGTAGCCGGCACCCTCGAGTGTCTGCACGATCGCGGCCACATCGACATCGCCCTGTCCCAACGGCACGTACAGGCCCTCCTGCACTCCGCGGGTGTAGGTCAGCTCGCCGGCGCGGACCCGCTCAGCCACGTCGGCGCGGACGTCCTTGAGGTGCGTGTGGCGGATCCGGTCGGTGGCCGTCCGGGCAAGCGCAACCGGATCGGCGCCGCCGACCAGCAGGTGCCCGGTGTCGAGGGTGAGCCCGATCCTGCAACCGGTGAGCACGCGGTCGACCTCCTCGGCGTTCTCGACCATCGTCCCTACGTGCGGGTGGAGAGTGGCCTCGATCCCCTGCTCGCCGGCTACATCGCGGATCCGGTCGAGATTGGCGAGGAGTACCTCCCACTGCGTCTCGTCAAGCACCGGCCGGGCGTCGTAGCCGTCAACGCCGGAGGCGGCGGCCAGCACCAGGCTGGTCGCGCTCGCGGCCCTGAAATGGGCCAGCGCCCGCTCGACCTCGGGAAGGGGATCGTGGAGCTCGTCGAACAGCACGACCGGGACGAACCCACCGACCGCACTCATCCCGTGGGCGGCGAGCAGGTCGGCCGCCTGGTGCGGGTCGCCCGGGAGGAAGCCCTCGGGTCCGAACTCGGTGGCCGCCAGGCCGAGGTCGGCCATCTCGCGCAGCACCCGCTCCGGTGCCATCTGGTGTCCCCACCCCGGCACCTCGCACACACCCCAGGAGATCGGGGCGCCGGCGATCCGTGACTGCACTTCTGTGGTCACTTGCGCACCTCCGCGATCTCGACCCGTCGGCCCTCCAGGCGCGACCGGGTCGCGGCTTCGGCGACGTACAACGCCTCCAGCGCCTCCTCGACCGAGCACGGACTCGGCCGCTCACCCCGGACCACCTCGACGAAGGCGTTGATCTCCGCCACGTAGGCGTCCGCGAACCGCTCCCAGAACGTGGGGTTGGGTGTGCCCGAAGGGAAGCCCACGTCCGGCTCGGCCGAACGGAGCGCTGCGCGCTCGTCCAACCCGACCGCAATCGTCCCCTCGGTGCCGGCGACCTCCATCCGCACGTCGTAGCCCGCGCCGTTGTAGCGGGAACCGTGCACGCTCACGAGAGTGCCGTCGTCGAGGGTCAGGATCGCAACCGTCTCGTCGACGTCACCGGCCTCGACGAAGAACGTCGCACCCCGGTTGGCGCCAAGAGCGATGACGTCGACCACCTCCCGGCCGGTGACCCACCGGACGATGTCGAAGTCGTGGATCAGGCAGTCGCGGTAGATCCCGCCGCTGGTCGGGATGTACGACGCATGCGGCGGTGCCGGGTCGGCCGTGACGGCGTGCACCCGGCGCAGCTCGCCCAAGCGGCCAGTGCGCAGCGCCTCGCGGGCGGCGACGTACCCGGCGTCGAACCGACGCTGGAAGCCGATCTGCACCGGCGTGCCGGCCGCACGCACCTCCTCCAGCACACGGAGGGTGCCGGACACGTCGAGTGCAACCGGCTTCTCACAGAACACGGGAACGCCGGCACGGGCGCCGGCGGCGATCAACTCGGCGTGACTGTCGGTGGCGGTCGCGACGACGATGGCGTCGACGTCAGCGGCGAGGACCGCCGCCACATCGGTCGCGCTCTCCGCTCCCAGCTCGTCGGCGACAGCGCGCGCCCGCGCCGGGTCGGCGTCGGCGACGACCAGAGAGGTCACCCCCTCGTGTCGGGCGACGACGGCGGCGTGACTGGCGCCGATCCGTCCCACGCCCAGGAATCCGATCCGCATGGATGGCCCTTTCCAGATGCATGTGATGAGGGTTACAAGAACTTTCTAGTCCTCAGACGGCGAGCGTGTCAACGGTTTGTCCTGACATTCTGTCTTTCAGTCATTCTGACGATTGCTCAGTAGTATCAGGGCCATGGGTGAACAGTTGCGACTCACGGTGGACCGACGCAGCCCCGTACCGCTCTACTACCAGGTCGCCAAGCAGCTCGAGCAGGCGATCGCCAGCGGAGAGGTCTCGCCCGGTTTCAAGCTCGACAACGAGATCTCACTGGCCGACCAGCTCGGGCTCAGCCGACCCACGATGCGGCGCGCGATCCAGGAGCTCGTCGACAAGGGCCTGCTCGTGCGCAAGCGCGGGGTGGGGACGCAGGTCGTCCACGGCCGGGTGCACCGCGAGCTGGAGCTGACCAGCCTCTACGACGACCTGCGTGGCAGCGGCCAGCAGCCCTCCACCCAAGTGCTGCTCAACGTGCTGGAACCGGCCACGGCCGCGATCGCCGACGAGCTCGGGATTGCCGAGGGCGAGGAGGTGCTCCACCTGGAGCGGCTCCGTCTCGCCGACGGCGAGCCCTTGGCGGTCCTACGCAACTGGCTCCCCGCGAACGTGATCTCGCCCACCGACCAGGAGCTCGAGGGCGGCGGGCTCTACCAGCTCGTCCGCTCCGCCGGGACGCACGTCCAGATCGCGCGGCAGCGGATCGGAGCTCGCGGCGCGACGACACAGGAGGCCCGACTGCTCGGCCGGCGCAAGAACGATGCGGTGCTGACAATGCAGCGGACGGCATACGCGGACTCCGGTCGTGCCATCGAGTACGGCGACCACTGCTATCGACCGGAGGCGTACTCGTTCGAGGTGACGCTGGTCGAGCGCTGAGCACGATCCGATGTGAGAGCGCAGGGAGCTCACTCCAGGTGGCACGAGTTGACGGCGTGCCGACCCCTGCAGGCTAGGCTGAAGACGTGCCCGAGACCTCTCCTCGCCGATCGATTTTGTTCCGTGCGGAGGCGTCGACGATCGGAGTGGACATCGGAGGGACGAAGATCCTCGCGGGCGTCGTCGACCCTTACGGGAAGGTGCTGGCGAGACGCCAGGTCCCGACGCCGGGTCACGACGTCCAGCTGGTTGAGGACTCGGTCGTGTCCATCGTCCAGGACCTTCGGCAGTCGCACGAGATTGCTGCGGTAGGCATCGGCGCCGCTGGATTCGTCGACGCGGCTCGCCGGGTCGTCATGTTCTCCCCCCATCTGAACTGGCGCCGCGAACCCCTTCAATCGGCCATCGCGAAGCGAGTCCGCCTTCCCGTCGTCGTCGACAATGACGCCAATGTGGCGGGCCTCGCCGAATGTCTCTACGGCGCGGCCAGGGGCCATCGCTTCGTGCTGTGCATCACGCTCGGCACGGGCATCGGGGGCGCACTGATCATCGATCGCAAGGTGTTCCGGGGGAACAACGGGATGGCTGGAGAGTTCGGCCACATGCAGATGGTGCCGACGGGACACCGCTGCGAGTGTGGCAACCGTGGGTGCTGGGAGCAGTACGCCTCCGGAACGGCCTTGTTGCGCGACGCACGAGAGCTGATCGCGAACGGCTCGCCGCTTGCCCACCGGCTTCGCGAACTTGTCGACGGCGACCCCGCCAGACTCACCGGTCCGCAGGTCACCCAGGAGGCGCGCAACGGGGACCCGATGTCGCTCGAGCTCTTGAGCGACATCGGGGAGTGGCTCGGTGTCGGACTGGCGGGTCTCGCGGCGGCATTCGACCCGTCATGCATCGTCATCGGGGGTGGGCTGTCCGATGCCGGCGACCTGCTCCTGAGTCCGACGCGCTCCGCCTTCTCAAAGGCGCTCACGGGTCGCGGCTACCGGAGTGAGCCGGAGATCCTAGCTGCGGCATTGGGGCCGGAGGCCGGCTTCATCGGCGCGGCGGACATGGCACGCTCGGCAGCACGCAAGGCGCGTCGAAGGACCCGGCGCGCGGACAGGCGTCGCGCGCGCGTACGAGGCTCCGTCGCACCACTTGGCAGTCGACGACGTGTGATGTGACCGGCTCCGACAAGCTCGCAGGCATTCGCTGACAGGTCCGTCACTCCCCGGAGCACAGCATCGTCTCCCGGCAGCCCGGCTCGCCGTTCAGCACGCTGCTGCTGATCGGGGCCGCGGCCGTGCTCATCGGGGTGCCGCCGAGCGCGGACAGCATCGGCGTGGCCAGACGCCTCGAAGTCGCGCCCGACGATCGTCACATCCCGCGCGCAAGGCTGCGGCACGCGAAACGCGCGACAAGCTTCGGCGCGCTTGCTCACGGTGCGACGTAGGACTTGCTGACGGACGGGGGGCCCGAAGGGCGGTCGAATGATCCGCGACCATCGGCGTCGCCGGCCACCGGCGGCACCTGGATCACCCCGCGACGCGTTTCTCACTCGTTCGTGCCGCGCGGCATCGGCTCAGGAGTCTTCCCTGATATCGCGGCGAGCCGGACAGCCTCCGCCGTACGCTCGCGGGACAGACGGCCGGCAGAGGGCTCGGTAGCGCGATGACAGGTCTCGCAGGGAAGAGGGGTTCTCGGTGGACCTTCGGTGCGCGCTCACGCCGGGACCTGGTCCGCTACCTCTCCGCCGTCCTGCTCGTGGGGGTCGCGTACTACGTCGGTGCGCGGATGGGCCTGACTCTCTCGCTCGTCGAGCGCAACGTGACGCCGCTGTGGCCACCCACTGGCATCGCCGTGGCCGCGTTCCTGCTCGGCAGCCGGTCGTTGTGGCCCGGTGTCGCCGCGGCCGCCTTCGCGGTGAACCTGCCGATCAGCGAGGGGGCGCTCGCCGCTGCGGTCACGGCCGCCGGGAACACGCTGGCGCCCCTGGCAGCGGCGGTCCTGCTGGGCAGAGTCGGTTTCCGGCGCCAGCTGGACCGCCGACGTGATGCCCTGGCCATCGTCTTCGTCGGCGCCCTGGCGAGCACGCTCATCAGTGCCACGATCGGCGCGGGGACGCTCGTGGTCTCCGATGCGATCGGGTCGGACCGGCTTCTCAACGCCTGGGCGGTGTGGTGGACCGGCGACGCGATGGGAGTCCTGACCGTTGCCCCGTTCCTGTTGTGCCTGCCGCTCTTCCGCGAGCTCCCGGCGTGGTCGCCGGCGCGCTGGCTCGAGGCGGTGGCCATCCTCGTGGTGGCCGGAGCGACGATCACCTGGGCGGCCCAGTCCGAGCTGCGGGCGCTCTACCTGCTGCCACCCGTCGTGGGCTGGGCGGCGTGGCGCCTCCAGCTGCGTGGTGCCGCGCCGACGGCTCTCGTGGTGTCCCTGGTCGCCACCTGGTCGGCGAGCCAGGCCGATGGATGGTTCGCACGCGAGTCGGTGTTCGAGCGGATGTTCACCCTCCAGACCTTCAACGCCTGCATCGCCCTCAGCTCGTTCTTCCTCGCCGCCCTCGTCACCGAGCGGAACCGGACGGCAGCCGCACTGGAGGCGGCGACCGTCGAGCTCGAGGACCGGGTCGAGACGCGTACTGCGGAGCTGTCCGCCGCGAATGCGCGGCTCCTGGAGGAGATCAAGGAGCGATTCGAGGCCGAGGAGCAGCTGAGCCAGGAAGAGGCCCGGGCACGCCGTGAGCACGAGATCGCCGAGATCCTGCAGCGGAGCCTGCTCCCCGACCGGATGCCGCAGATCCCGGCGGTAGCCCTGGCCGCACGGTATGAGCCGGCCACCTCCGACGTGGAGGTGGGAGGTGACTGGTACGACGTCATCCAGCTGCGCGACGGGCTCATCGGGCTGGCCATCGGCGACGTCGCCGGCCACGGTCCCTCCGCAGCCGCGGCGATGGGCCAGGTGCGCATGGCGCTCCGGGCGTACGCCGTGCAGGACCCGTCGCCGGTCTCCGTGATGAGCGGGGTCCACCGGCTCCTCTCCCACCTCGCGATGCCGGAGATGGTGACCCTGATCTACCTCGTGTTCGATCCGGCCACGCGGACGTTGCGTTTCACCAACGCCGGGCATCCGCCGCCGCTGATCGTCGGCGGCGGGAAGAGCAAGTACCTGGAGAACGGGCTCGCACCCCCGCTCGGGGTGACGGCGGAGCCGGACTACATGGAGTACAGGCAGACCATGTGGGCCGGCTCGACCCTGCTGCTCTACACCGACGGGCTGGTCGAGCGCCGCCGAGAGTCGATCCAGCTCGGACTCCATCGGCTGGTCCGGGAGGCACTCCGCCGGCAGGGCGCCGACGTCGACGAGCTGTGTGACGGCATCCTGTCGTCGCTGATCGAGATGGATCATGTCGCCGACGACGTCGCGCTCCTCGCCATGCGTCCGTTGTCCGTGGCGGGGCGGCCGCTCGCGCTGACCCTCCCCGCGGAGCCCCGGGTCCTCGCGGACGCACGCCGGGTACTACGGCAGTGGCTTCGCGACTCCGCGGTCACCACCGAGGACGAGGACGAGATCCTGGTCGCCTGCGGCGAAGCGTGCGCGAACGTCGTACAGCATGCCTATGCCACTGCACCGGGGAGTCTGGTGCTCGAGGCGCGCATCGTGGAGGGGGCGGTCGAGGCGACGGTGCGGGATCAGGGGGCGTGGCGCGCGCCGGCCGAGCGTGGTGGGGGTTGGGGCCTGCAGCTCATCCGTGGCCTCATGGACTCGGTCGACGTGGACCGCACCGCCGACGGGACAGTGGTGCGGATGCGTCGACGACTCAAGGACGCCGAGCACGGAGGTGGCGGGTGACCGACCTTGCGCACGTGGACGCGACCACGGTCGACAGCACGACGATCGTGCGCGTCCGCGGTGAGATCGACCTCTCGAACGCCGCGGAGGTGCGGGACGCGATCGGAGCCGCGGTGCCCGACGCCACGACCTCGATCGTCTTGGACCTGAGCGACACCGCCTACCTCGACAGCGCCGGCATCGCGATGATCTTCCGTCTCGCCGAGCGACTCGGGTACAACCGCCAGGAGCTCCGCCTGGTGGTTCCGCCGGATGCGCCGATCCGAGCGGTGATCAGGCTGACGCAGATGGACCGGATCATTCCGACGCACCACAGCGTCGACTGACCAACGGGGTACGGCGCCGGGGACTCGAGGAGCAGCCCTGCGTCGCGTCCGCCGTCGCGCTGGACAACGGACTGAACAGGTGACCAGCCTGTGGCAGGGTGGCGCAATGACGATGGAGATGTTCATCCTCGACGAGACCTCGACCGGCGAGGTCGACCGTCGCGAGAAGGTGGTGGCCGCACTCACCGACTCCGTCCGAGACCTCGTCGACGCGACGATCCGGAGCACCGTCGACGACGACGAGATCCTCGCCGTGCGGGAGGAGGTCGACGCACTGGTCAGCCGCCTGCGGGCCGCACAGCTCGCCGGGCCGGCCGGAGTCCGCTACAACGCCGAGGGACGCTCGTGGAACTGGGGCAACGCCGTCGTCGGCCAGCACAACGCGCTCGCTCCCCCGCTGGAGATCGTGCATGACGGCCCTGGCTCGGCCCGTGCGGACGTGGTGCTCGGCGCCGCGTACGAGGGCCCGCCGGGGATGGTGCACGGCGGCGTGGCGGCGCTGCTGCTCGACCAGATCATGGGAGAGACCGCCAGCGGGTTCAAGCGGCTCACGATGACCGGCACCCTCAGCCTCCGGTACCGCCGCGGCACTCCCCTGGGTCCCGTCCGGATCGAGGGCCGGATCGCCTCGGAGTCCGGCCGCAAGATCACCGTCCAGGCCCATCTCGCCGGTCCGGACGGCGAGCCGACGGTCGAGGCCACCGGTCTCTTCATCATCCCGAGCTGGGCGCCGGTCGACGAGAGCGACCGGACCTGGGCGAGGTTCGCCGAGGGCTGAGCGGCGATCAGCCGGTCGGCCGGTCGACGAGGTCGGCCAGCCGTGGTGGCGCCTGGATGCAGAACGAGTCGGTGAGCAGCTCGCCGAGCTCGTCCCAGTCGGTGTCGTCGTCGAGCAGCATGCCGACCACGTTGCTGCCCCACTCCGTCTTGAAGTACGGCGCCCCGAGGTGCTGGAAGGCCATCACCTCGTCCGGCTCGGCACGGAACGTGATCCGGAACAGCTGGTCCTCGCCGCCGAAGACGTGCGCGACCGTCGACCCACCGACCCGCCAGCGGACGCCGACCCAGGCGTCCTCCTCAACGCACTCGGGAAGTCTGCTCATCATGGCGCGCAGCCGCGCGAGGTGGTCGCCGGGGACGTCGGGGCGGTCGGGCACAACAACGAATCTGCCAGACGCCACCGACAACCGTCCGGGGAGTCCACCTCGTCCTGCCAGACGGAGGTGACGTGATGCGTGAGGCTGTGCCGGTGGTGACCGACGAGCGGACCGATGCCGTGCCGGCGTTCGAGGAGTACGTCGTCGCCCGCAGCCGCGCGCTGTGGCGCAGTGCCTGGCTGCTGACCGGTGACCGCCACCGGGCCGAGGACCTGGTCCAGACGGCGCTGATGAAGTGCCGGCGCCGGTGGGGACAGGATCGAGGACGCCGCCGCGGTCGATGCCTACGTGCGACGAAGCAGCCGTCGAGGACCGCCCGGGTCTGACGGTCGGCGGCCGGCTACCTGGTGTCGTGACCGGTGAGGGCCATCCCAACGCCCAGCCCGATCATCGAGGTGCCGCCGATCGCGCCGAGGGCGCTGCCCCGCGAGTGGGAGCCGGCGAACCACTCGCGCGCCCGGCCGGCGGCGAGCGCCCACGCGGTGTCGCAGACCAGCCCCAGCAGCACCGCCAACGTGCCGAGGGTGAGCATCTGCCCGGCCACGGAGGCGCTGTCCGTCGAGCGCTCCACGAACGGCGGCAGCATCGCTGCGAAGATCATGAACGCCTTCGGGTTGCTGACCCCCACCACGAAGCCCTGCCGCACCGCGCGCCAGCCGGTCACCGGCACCCGTTCGGCCCCGGCGTCGCCGAGCCGCATGTCGCGGCGGTGTCGCAGCGCCTGGACCCCGAGCCACACCAGGTAGGCGGCGCCGGCGAGCTTGAGCACGGTGAAGACGAGCAGCGACTCGGCCACGAGCGCGCCCAGGCCGAGGCACACGAGGGCCATCACCACGAACAGGCCGGCGGTGTTGCCGGCGACGCTTGCCAGCGCGACACGCTGCCCGTAGGAGACCGCGCGGCCCACCACGAAGACGACGCTGGGACCCGGGATCACGATCACGACCAGTGCGGCGAGCCCGAAGCCGAGCAGCTGGTCGAGGCCGACCATCAGTCCGTCTTCTCGTCCTCGGACGAGGGGGCGTCGCCGTACACGCCGGCGTCCTTGGCCCGGTCCGCCGTCCGCAGGCTCTTGGTCAGCGCCCACCCGATGATGGCGACCGCGACGATCAGGAAGACGAAGACCGCGAAACCCATCCAGCCGGCCAGCACGTCCTCGTCCTCGGGCGTCTGCTCCTCGACGCGGAGGAGGGCGGAGGCGAGGGTGACGGCGAGCGCGTGCATGGGTCCAGTCTCTCAGGCGTCCAGGCTGATGCCTGTGAAGAGGTCGTCCTCGGGCAGCGTGGACTCGACGAAGGAGGTCACCAGCTCGAAGTCCTCGGTCGGCCAGACGTTCTCCTGGATCTCCCGCGGGATCGCGAACCAGGGCCCGTCGGGGTCGATCTGGGTCGCGTGCGCCAGCAGCGCCTGGTCCCGCACCCCGAAGTACTCCGCGCACGGCACCTTGGTGGTGATCCGAGCGTCCCACTCCGGCTCCGGCTCCCACTCCTTGAGCCGGTCGGCCCAGGGTGACTCGAGCCCGTGCTCGAGCATCGCCTCGTGGATCGCCAGCATCCGCGGTCGGTTGAACGAGTGGTGGTAGTAGAGCTTCAGGGGCTGCCACGGCTCGCCCGCGTCCGGGAACCGCTCGGGGTCGCCGGCGGCCTCGAAGGCCGCCACGCTGACCTCGTGGCAGCGGACGTGGTCGGGGTGGGGATAGCCGCCGCGCTCGTCGTAGGTCGTCATCACGTGCGGTCGGAACTCACGCACGATCCGCACCAGCCGCTCGGTCGCCTCCTCCAGCGGCGCGACCGCGAAGCAGCCCTCCGGCAGCGGCGGCTTCGGGTCGCCCTCGGGCCAGCCCGAGTCGACGAAGCCGAGCCAGTCCTGGCGGACGCCGAGGATGTCGCGGGCCCGCTCCATCTCCTGACGCCGGATCTCGGTGATGTTCTCCCGCACGTCCGGGCGGTCCATCTTGGGGTTGAGGACCGACCCTCGCTCGCCCCCGGTGCACGTGACCACGTGCACGTCGACACCCTCGGCCACGTACTTGGCCGTCGACGCCGCGCCCTTGCTCGACTCGTCGTCGGGGTG
This sequence comes from Nocardioides sp., assembly GCF_004803405.1. Lineage (GTDB taxonomy): Bacteria > Actinomycetota > Actinomycetes > Propionibacteriales > Nocardioidaceae > Nocardioides > Nocardioides vastitatis. The sequence goes on from NZ_SSXI01000226.1 coordinate 84,516, forward strand.
CGCGTGGACGTGCAACAGCCGCAGCCCGGTGCGATCGGTCGCGGGCGCGTGAGAGGTCGGCATGCGACCCATCGTAGGAACCGACGGCATGGGAGCATGAACCGGTGAGCAGCACGCCCGATTCCCTCGCCCAGCGGTACGGCGTGCCCTCACGCGGCCGGCGCACGCTCGTGGCGGTCGTGGCCGGTGCGGTGGCGGTCGCATTCCTGGGCTGGCTGGCGTGGGCGACCTTCTTCCACGCCGACCCGGCGGTGTCCTCCCAGGAGATCGGCCACGAGGTCGTCGACGAGCACCTCGCCAGGGTCGAGGTGCGCATCGAGTACGGCGACGAGCCGGTGGACGCGACCTGCTCGCTGCGCGCGATCGCGCACGACAAGTCGATCGTCGGGGAGACCAGCTTCACGCCGGATCCCGATGCCGGACCGATCCACGAGGTCGAGGTCAAGACCGAGCGGCGCGCGACCACCGTCGAGTGGCTCGGCTGCACCGCGCCGGGACAGCCCCGGCCGCGCTGAGCGCTTTCTCCGACGACTCGGCCGGAGTGGCCCCGGTTGGTAGACTCGTACGTTCTGCACCCACGAGGGGTCCCTCGTGAGACCCCTTCACGACAGTCCAGCAGCACAGGAGAACGCGATGACGCAGACCGACCAGGCCGGCGGACAGAACACGATCTGGCTGACCCAGGACGCCTACGACAAGTTGCAGGCGGAGCTGGAGCACCTGAAGGGCCCCAAGCGGGCCGAGATCGTGGCCGCGATCAGCTCTGCTCGCGACGAGGGAGACCTCAAGGAGAACGGCGGCTACCACGCTGCCCGCGAGGAGCAGGGCAAGAACGAGGGTCGGATCGTCCAGCTCGAGGACATGCTGCGTCGCGCCGAGATCGGGGAGACGCCGCCCGACGACGGCGTCGTCGAGCCCGGCATGGTGGTGACGTACAAGTTCGAGGGCGACGACGACGACGAGGCGGAGTCGTTCCTCCTCGGTGCTCGCGAGATCGAGCCCGAGGGCCTCACCGTGTACTCGCCCCAGTCGCCGCTGGGCCAGGCCATCAACGGTCGCAACCGCGGCGAGACGGTCAGCTACACCGCGCCCAACGGCAAGGAGCTGAAGGTCGTCATCCTCGACGCCCGGCCCTACGCCGTCTGATCGGGCGAGCCCGACTCAGGCCGGCTGAGCCTCTTCCGAGCCGTCCGCTCCCGCCGGGGCGGGCGGCTCGGCCATCTCCGCCAGGTGCAGCACCACGGCGTTGGCCGCGGCGGCCAGCGGAACGGCGACCAGCGCCCCGGCGATGCCGGCGACCAGCACGCCGCCTGCGATGGCGATGATCACCCCGAGCGGGTGCAAGGAGACCAGACGGCCGAGCAGGAACGGCTGGAGGACATGTCCCTCGAGCTGCTGCACGCCGATCACCACGGCGAGCATCAGCAGGGCGGTGACCGGACCCTGGTCGACCAGCGCGACGAGGATCGCGACGCTGCCCGCGACGGTGGCGCCCACCATCGGCATGAACGCGCCCAGGAACACCAGCACGCCGATCGCGAGCACGAAGGGCACGTTGAGTATCGCGGCACCGACCGCGATGCCGACGGCATCGACGAGCGCGACCAGCACCGTGGCCCGCACGAACTGGGTCAGCGAGATCCAGGCGACGCGGCCCGAGCTGTCGACCCGTTCGCGCGCGGCTCGCGGGGAGAGCCGCACCACCCAGGACCAGATCCGCTCCCCGTCGGCGAGGAAGAAGTAGGTCGCGAACAGCGCGATGAAGAAGCCCGCGATCACGTGGGTGACCGCCGAGCCGAACGCGGTGACCTGACCCAGCACGGCGCCGTTCTGCGAGCGCTCGCTGATCATGTCCTGGGTGCTCTTGATGTAGTCGTTGATCTGGGAGTCGCTCGCGTTGAGCGGACCGTCGCGCAGCCAGTCGCGGATCTGCTGCAGCCCCTGCACCGTCGATTCGGCCAGGTCGTTGGCGCCGGCCGCGACCTGTTGGCCGGCGAAGGTCAGCAGCGCGCCGACCACGACGAAGCCGCTGATCACGACGAGCAGTGCCGCCAGACCCTTCGGGAACCCGGCCCGGACGAGGCCACGGACGAACGGCGAGGCGAGCGCGCTGATGAGGAGCGCGACCGCGAGGGGCACGGTGACGATCGCGAAGAAGCCGACGAGCTTCATCAGCAGCCATGCCGCGGCGGCGATGATCAGGAGACGCCAGGCCCAGCCGGCGGCGAGGTCCAGGCCGAACGGCACCTCGGCGCGCCGGAAGTTCGAGGGTCCCGTCGCCACCGGCATCGGCTCGGACCGCCGCTCCTCGCGGACCAGCGCCCACTGCTGGGCGAACCGACGGAGCAGGGTCTCGTCGCGCTCTCGCTCGGCCCGCTCCTCCGGCGTCTCGTCCTCGTGGCCACCGTGGTCGCCGTGGTCGCCCCGCAGCCGCAGCCGACGCCGGCGACGCGGGGGCGCATGGTCGGCGGCGTCCGGGTCGACGCCCCGCTCGGACTCGGACTCGGGCTCGGACTCGGGCTCGGGCGCGGGCTGGGGCTCGGGCGCGGGCTCCGGCCGCTCCTCCGGATCAATGGTGCTGTCGGGGACCTCGGGGCCGTCGCTGGTCACTCGTGAAGGCTAGAGCAGTCACCCCAGGGCCCGGTCGAGATCGGCGATCAGGTCCTCCACGCTCTCGATGCCGACGCTGAGCCGCACCAGGTCGGCGGGCACCTCGAGGTCGGTCCCGGCGACGCTGGCGTGGGTCATCCGTCCCGGGTGCTCAATCAGCGACTCCACGCCGCCGAGCGACTCGCCGAGCGTGAACACCTCGGTGGCCCCGCACACCGCGAGTGCCCGCTCCTCGCCCGCCGCGACGCGGAAGGACACCATCCCGCCGTACCGCTTCATCTGGCGGGAGGCCACCTCGTGGCCGGGGTGCTCGGGCAGGCCCGGGTAGATCACCTGGGAGACCGCGCGGTGAGCGCTCAGGAACTCGACGAGTCGCTCTGCGTTGTCGCAGTGCCGGTCCATGCGCACGCCGAGCGTCTTGAGGCCTCGGTGGGTGAGGAACGCGTCGAACGGCCCAGCGACGGCGCCCATCGCGTTCTGGTGGAAGGCGACCTGCTGGGCCACCTCGAGGTCGCGCACGACGAGAGCGCCGCCGACCACGTCGGAGTGCCCGCCGACGTACTTGGTCGTCGAGTGCACCACGACGTCGGCACCGAGCGTGAGCGGCTGCTGGAGGTAGGGCGAGGCGAACGTGTTGTCCACGACGAGCAGGGCTCCGGCGTCGTGCGCGACCGCGGCGAGCGCCTCGATGTCGCCGACGTTCAGCAGCGGGTTGGTCGGAGTCTCGAGCCAGACCATCGTGGTGTCGCCGGGGCGGATCGCGGCACGCACGGCATCGATGTCACTCACCGGCGCCGGGCTGTACTCGAGCCCCCACGCCCGCTCCACCTTGTCGAAGAGACGGTACGTGCCGCCGTACGCGTCGTCGGGGATGACGACGTGGTCACCGGGCCGGCACAGGGCACGCACCAAGGTGTCCTCGGCGGCCAGGCCGGAGGCGAACGCGAAGCCGCGCTCCCCCTCCTCCAGCGCGGCGAGGGCGCCCTCGAGCGCGGTCCGCGTGGGATTCGCGCTGCGGCTGTACTCGTAGCCGCCGCGAAGGCCGCCCACACCGTCCTGCTTGTAGGTGGACGTGGCGTAGATCGGCGGGATGACCGCTCCGGTCGTCGGGTCCGGCTCGTAGCCCGCGTGGATGGCGCGGGTCTCGAACCCACTCTTCTGGCTGCGCTCCTGGCTCACCCCGCGAGCCTACTGTCGACCGGCCGGTTCCGGCATGCCGAGCCCGCCGCGGAGAGCTGCGCAGGCGGCTGGGCGGAGATCCTTTGCCGTCGGGCCGGGTGTGCGCCTTGGCGCGCGGGAGACAATGGGGGCATGTTCTCCCGCCACAGGACCGAGATGGTCGACCCCGCCGCGGCTCTCCCCGGACGCTCCGCACCGGCGTTCCCGCTGCCCGAGAGGCACGAGGTGCTCGGCACGCCCCTGGTCACCGACGAGGTGCCCGAGGGTCTCGAGGTGGCGATCTTCGGTCTGGGCTGCTTCTGGGGCGCCGAGGAGATCTACTGGCAGACCCCCGGGGTCTGGTCCACGTCGGTCGGCTACGCCGGCGGCGTGACCCCGCACCCGACGTACCAGGAGGTCTGCAGCGGCCGCACCGGGCACACCGAGGCCGTGCGGATCGTGTTCGATCCCGACCGGGTCTCGTTCGCCGACCTCGTCAAGAGGTTCTTCGAGGTGCACGACCCCACGCAGGGCATGCGCCAGGGCAACGACGTCGGCACGCAGTACCGCTCCGCCATCTACGTCACCACACCCGAGCAGGAGCAGGTCGCGCGCGAGCTCACCAAGGTGTACGGCGACGAGCTGGCCAACCGCGGCTTCGACCCGATCACCACGGAGATCGCCCCGGCCGGCGCGTACTACTACGCCGAGCCGGAGCACCAGCAGTACCTCCACAAGGTGCCGCACGGCTACCGGTGCCACGCGAACACCGGAGTGCCGTTCCCCGTGTGATCGCGGCTCGCCAGCGCTGGTGCCTTCGCGCCAGCGGCATTGGTTGCGCGGCACCGGAGAATGGGACCCATGGCCGACCTCCCCCGCAAGGCAGCCGCCCGTACCGCGCGCCTCGCTGCCCTTCCCCTGGGCTACGCCGGTCGCACCGCGCTGGGGTTCGGGAGGCGTCTCGGCGGCGCGCAGGCCGATGCGGTGATGAGCGACATCCAGCAGCGGACGGCCGAGCAGCTGTTCCGTACGCTCGGCGAGCTCAAGGGCGGGGCGATGAAGTTCGGGCAGGCCCTCTCGGTGCTGGAGGCGGCACTGCCCGAGGAGATGGCGGCGCCGTACCGCGAGCACCTGACCCGGCTCCAGGACGCCGCCCCACCGATGCCGACACAGACCGTGCGCGACATCCTCGCGGAGGACCTCGGCGAGGACTGGAAGGACCAGCTGACCTGGCTCGACGGCGCACCCGCCGCTGCTGCGTCGATCGGCCAGGTGCACCAGGCCCGGTGGCACGACGGCCGCATGGTGGCGGTGAAGGTGCAGTACCCCGACGCCGGCGCCGCCCTCGAGTCCGACCTGCGCACGCTCGCCCGCGCCGCCCGTGCGATCGGCCCCTTGATCCCGGGCGTCGACATGAAGCCGCTGGTCGAGGAGATCCAGGCCCGCGCCATCGAGGAGCTCGACTACGACCTCGAGGCCGAGGCGCAGCGGGAGTTTGCGGCCGCGTTCCGCGACGACCCCGACATCGTGGTGCCCGACGTGGTCGCCGTCGGCAAACGGGTGCTGGTGACCGAGTGGCTCGAGTCCGCGGGGTCGCTCGCGACGATCATCGCCGACGGAACTCGTGCGGAGCGCGACCACTACGGCGGGCTGTTCGCGCGGTTCCTGTTCTCAGGTCCCACTCGCACCGGCCTGCTCCACGCCGATCCGCACCCCGGCAACTACCGGATCATCCGCAACGACGACGGGACCCCCGGCCGGCTCGGAGTCCTCGACTACGGCGCGATCGCCCGGCTCCCCCAGCGCGGGTTGCCGGCACCGCTGGGTCGCATCGTCCGGCTCTGCGCCGATGGCGACGTCGAGGCGCTGATGGAGGGCCTGCGCGCCGAGGGGTTCGTGAAGGACCGGATCCAGATCGACCCTCACCAGGTCCTGTCGTACCTGGCACCGTTCGCGGAGCCGACGAAGGTGGAGCGCTTCCGGTTCACCCGCGAGTGGATGCGCGAGCAGTTCCAGCGCCTCAACAACCCGAAGGACCCCGCCTACACGGTCACCATCAAGCTCAACCTGCCGGCGTCGTACCTGCTGATCCACCGGACCACCGTGGGCGGCGTCGGTGTGCTCAGCCAGCTGGAGGCGGAGGCGCCGTTCCGGGCGCTGATGGAGGAGTTCCTGCCGGGCTTCGCCCCGACGCAGCCGACGTCCTAGGACACCGTGACCGGATCGCCCGGACGGATCGTCCCCGGGACCACGACATGGGCGTCCACACCGAACCAGGGCTCGCCGCCCGTGCTGGGCCGGTAGCCCGCCAGCGCCTTCAGCAGGGAGCCGTCCTTGGCACCCGTGGTGGGGTCGAGGTCGATCACCCCGCACCGGGGCACGGCCGCTTCGACCGCGACCGTGACGCCGCCGAAGCTCAGCCTGCGGCCGAACCAGCCGTCCTCGACGTACGGCTCGTCACCCGCGTCGACGACCATGGTCATCCGGAACCGGGAGGCCGTGGCGAGCAGATCGGGACGACCCGTGCGATCGGAGAGGTCGCGCAGCGACGCGGTGGTGAGGATGCTGACCGCCGCTCCGTAGACGACGCCCCCGCGCGGGGAGGCGGCGAGGCGGACCGGCCTGCCCACGACGTCGGAGAGCAGCGCGCTGTGCGGGCCGTCGGTCAGACCGTGGGCGACCGAGCGGCCCCAGTAGTCGCAGACCAGCCGTTCGCCGGTGAGGCGGACCGCTCCCGTGACGGTCTCGCTCGTGGGTAGCTCGAGGGCGAGCTCCGCGCCGTCCCAGTGAGCCGTGACGGAGAGGAGCGACCGGTGCTGGACGGTGCGCAGGACCTTGCGGCGCTCGACGTCGACGATGCAGAACGCGCGGTCGCCGACCGGTCCGTGGTCGTCGAACGCCACCTCGTCGAACGCCCGGTGCCGCGTGCCCTTGACGGGTGCGAAGCCGCTCTCGACCACATGCATGATGCCGAGCGTGCCACCCGCGGAGGAGCCGCCCGCAACCGGTCCGGAAGGGGCCCCGGGTCAGGCGGGATCGCTGTCGGTGAGGCAGTAGCTGCGCCCGGTCGGCTCCCTCATGACGGTCCAGCGCCGGTGGACCTCGGCCACCGTGGCCCCGAGCGCGGTGTGCCGGGCGGTCTCGGCGACCCGGTTCGTCGTACCCCAGTCGAGGTGGGCGCGGACCGGGCCCCGGTCGTCCTCGCCGAGCCGCTGGACGAGCAGCCCGAGCGGCTGGCCCCCGCCCGGGCCGAGGAGCATGAACTCCTCGAACTCCGAGGACGGTCGGGGCGTCCAGCCGGTCACCTGCTGCCAGAACCCCAGCTCACGCTCGAACTCCGCGCTCGGAGTGTCGACGGCGACCTGGTGCACCCGCGACTCGTGCCCGCCGGGATGCTTCGTCGCACCCGGCTTTCGCTCGGCCGGATGCGAGACGAAGCAGAAGCGCAGGCCGCCGGGTGAGGTGAGCACGACGTAGCCCACCCCGACGAAGGTCAGCTCGGTGGCGCCGAGGCCGACGGCCCGATCCGCCGCCGCCCGGGGATCGGGCACGTGGACGTCGATGTGCACCCCGTCCGCACCGGCGCTCAGTCTCTGGGTCTTCAGGTAGGCGTCGCCGGCAGCCGGCACGAGCGACGCGAACTCGCCGTCGTCACCGCGCGGCAGCGACAGCCCGTATCCCGTCGCCTGCCGCCAGAACTCCACGCTCGCGTCGTGGTGGGCGGCGCTGTTGTCCAAGAACGCGGTCAGCCAGAGCGGGTTGACCGGGGTCCCGAGGTCCGCCGGGTCCGCGGGGGTGCTCATGTCCTCACGTTAGACGAGGTCGGCGCAGGGACTGCGCCGCGCTGGTCCGAGCTGAGGTGGCGGCATCACCACACGCCGAGGACGCCGCCGCCGATCCGGACGACGAAGGCACTGACGACCACGATGAAGAAGGCACGCACGAACTTCGCGCCACGGGCGACTGCGGTCCGGGCACCGACATAGCCGCCGATCAGGTTGCACGCACCCATCATCAGCCCGACATCCCACAGCACCGCGCCGGTGGGGACGAAGAGGAGCAGGGCGCCGAGGTTGGTGGCGAAGTTCGCCATCCGCGCCTTGGCCGACGCCTCGACGAAGTTGTAGCCCATCAGGCCCACCAGCGCGAACACGAAGAAGCTCCCCGTGCCCGGTCCCAGGGCACCGTCGTAGAGGCCGATGACGAAGCCGACAGCCATCGCGGCCGCGAGGTGCTGGTGCCCGGAGAACCGGAGCAACGTCTCCTCGCCGATCCTCGGCCGAAGCACCACGTAGGCACCCACCACCACCAGCACGACGAGGACGATCGGCTCGAACGCCTCGCGGGGGATGTGAGAGGCCGCCAGGGCGCCCGTGAACGCCCCCGCCAGGGCCAGGAGCATCAGCGGCGCGAACGTTCTGGGATCGGGACGGATGCGCCGGTAGTAGGTCACCGAGCTCGCTGCCGTGCCGCACACCGAGGCGATCTTGTTGGTGGCCAGGATCTGCACCGGGCTGGCGCTCGGGAGCCCCACGAGCAGCGCGGGCAGCTGGATCAGGCCGCCGCCGCCCACCACCGCGTCCACGAACCCGGCCGTGAGCGCCGCGAGCGCGAGCAGTGCGAGCAGGGTCAGGCTGAGGTCGCTCATCGGAGTGACCCTAGGGCGCGGTCGGCGCCGTCAGGGAGCCGGGATGTCCTTCTGGTCCCGCTCGGTGTACTCCTGCGTGAGGTCGTCCGACGCCTCGACGCATGCGGACTCCAGCCACAGGTCGGTGGCGAACTGCCCCGTCGTCAGCGACAGGGTCACACCGTCGCGCTCGGCCTCCAGGCGCCCGGGGATGGAGTCGTCGCCCAGCGTCCAGCCGGCCGACTCGAGCTGGGCGGCCACCCGCGACGCGGCCTCCTCGGGCGGCACGCCGGCGTCCTGCCGGAGCTGCACCTTGGCGACGTAGCGGGCGTCACCGGCCAGGCCCATCGTGCAGCTCTCGAAGCCGGCCGTGCCGGTGCCGAACGCCGCACGCAGCTCCTGCAGCGCGACCGGGAGCACCTCCTCGGTGCGAGCGTCGACGGCCTGCTCGGCATCGTCGAGGGCAGCGCGGGCGTCCTCGGGCTCTCCCCCGGAGTCGCAGCCGCCGAGGAGGACGGCGAACGCCGCGAGCGCCCCCCAGCTGATGCCCCACAACGTCCTCACGGGATGAACCTTCCTGGGCCGAAGCCCCTCACCAGGCTGTCGGGGATCCCCGTCAGCGCCTCACCGATCCCCTCGGCCGCGTCCTTGCCACGATCCCACAACCAGTCACCACCACTGGCCACGGACGTGCCGAGGAGGAGCTCGTCGAGGGTCTGGTAGTGCCCAGCGGTCCAGGCGTCGCGCGGGTCGTCCCGGGTGACGCCGCCGTCGTTGTCGGCGACGATGTGCCCGAGGTTCTCGAGCGACTCGCCGTCGAAGTACGACGTGTGGTTCGTGAACAGGTCCTCGACTCGGTAAAACCCGTTGCCGGTCTCGAAGCGGGTGCCGCCGAAGGTCTCCTGCGCAGGATCGTGTCCGAGGGCGCCGATGCCGCCGCGGTCGCCGAGACCGAGCAGGGTGACCGGGTCGTAGTCCTTGGAGCCCACCCAGACGTCCGCGTCGGTCAGGGCGTCGGCCGTGCGGACCGGCTGACCGGGGCTGCCGATCAGGACCGCGTCGTCGACCGGCGCGCCGTCCTGGAGGGCGTGGCCGACCGTGGTCGAGCCGTAGCTGTGACCGATCGCGGTCAGGTGCGCCGGCTCGCCGCTGTCGGATGCCCGGAGACCGTCGATGAAGTCTCCGAAGCGCTCGCCGCCGCGGTCGGCCGCACCCGAGGCGATGACCTCCGCGAAGTCGAGGACCTCCTCGGACGAGCTGAAGTCACCGCTCGGTGCGTCGTAGTCGAGCCAGAAGATGGTGGCGACGGAGCCGTTCTTGTTGCCGGCCGCCTCCTGATAGAGCTGGTCGATGCTCGCCAGGTTGCCCGGAAGGCTGGACGTCTCACTGGTGAGGCCGGGGACGAACGCCGCCACGTGGTCGGCCCGGTCCGGATCACCGAAGCTGATGGCGACACCTCCGTCCTCGGTGTGGATGCCGGGCTTGTAGACGATCAGGTTGGTGAGGTGGTCGCCGGTGGCCGGGTCCACGCGCTCTTTGTAGTCGTCCAGGTTCTCCCGGATGGTCCTCGCGTTCTCGAGGATCTCTCGCTGGGTCTCGGTGAGCTGGCCGTCCGTCTCCCGCTCGGTCAGGTGGTCGATGTCGCTGTAGAGGCCGGCGCGGTTGGCCTCGTCACGGTCGCGCACGGGGATGCCGTCCGCGTTGCCGATCAGCTCCGGGTACTCGGTCACCAGAGCCTGCCGCTGCGCTCGGGTCAGGGACTGCCACCAGGCATTGAGCAGTTCGGGGCTCTCCCTGCGCTGCTCGAAGCCCTCGGTGAGGTGGTCCACGTCGGGCAGCGTCGGATCCTCGGCAGCGGTCTTCCCCTCGGCCACCGAGTCCACCCCCTGCAGGGCAGCGATGTAGTCGGTCTCGGCGCTGGTGTAGTCGGTGACCCACGCGGTGATGTCGGCGCCCACCTCGTCGGCTCGCCTGCGCAGCCGCTCCGCCCGACGCTCCCATGTCGCGACCGTGGCCTCGTCGACCCCGTCGCCGGCGCCGTTGATCTCGCCCTCCAGCGTGTCGACGTCGGTGTTGAGACCGGACCGTCGCGCTTCGAGGGCCGACCGGCGCGCCTTCAGCCTGCGGAGCCGGTCCTCGAAGCGGTCGGTGGCCGTGACCGCCCGGAACAGGGCGGCCTCGGGTCCCTCGAGTCTCCGTCCGAAGCGGGTGAGCGCGTGGTCGGAGGCCTCCTTCGTGTCGCCTGCCCACTGCCCGGCGCCGAGGAACCCCGCCCAGCCCTGAACGTCCTTGACGCTGGTCGTGACCGCTCGGAGGTTGGTCGCGAGCGTCATCGCCCGCTCAGGCGTCGACTCCATCTCCTGGAACTCCGCGATGGTCCCGGGCAGCACGATCGCCATCGGTCAGCTCTCCCGGATCTTCGCGTCGTGGTAGCCCCAGGACAGCAGGCTGCGGAGCCGCTCGGCCTCGCCGCGGTCGGTGATCGCGAAGTCGTCGCCTGCCAGGACGAATGCGTCGCTGTTGCCCTGTGCGACGCCGGCGATCCTCTTGATCTCCTCGACCCACGCGTCTTGGAACTGCTCCACCGCACTGACCACCTCGCGAGCGAAGCCGTCCGTGGATGCCTTGGCCAGGCGCCGCCAGGCGCCGTCGAGCTTGTCGGCGGCGGCATCCCACTCGCCCTTGAAGTGCTGCAGGACGTGGGCGGGCACATCGAGGGTCACGCCCACGACTCCACCTCCCCGCGGACATCGGCGCGTACGACGACACGATCCGCCTCGGCGACCGGCATCACCCCGGTGGCGAGGGTGAGCACGGTCGCACCGGCGCCGGCCTCCGCCTGGAGGTCGAGCAGCCCGTTGGTCGCGCGCAGCAGCGGCCGGTCGTCGCGCGTCGTCGGCCGCATCCGCCATCCGTCGGCGCCGATCCGGAACGCGATGTCCCGGAGCAGCCCGGCGCCGGCGTGGGAGCCGAGTCCTTGGAGAGCCTTCTCGACGAGAAGTGCGTGGCCGCCCGCACCGATTCCCCACCGCACCGCCGGGGCCTGGACCGAGCCGCGATCGGCAACCACGGACACGATCGAGCGCCAGGCCTGCGTGAGCTCGTCGGCCACGGACCTGACCGTCTCGATGGCGACGGTGGGTTGCCCGAGCGCGTCCTCGGCGTCACCCGCCGGCTCCAGCAGCACGATGTCGACGTCGGGGTGACGGCGACGCACCTGCGCCCAGAAGCGGTCGCGCTCCACGACCGCCTGATCGACCTTCCGGTAGGGCCCGAGCTCCTCATCAGTCATACGGCGACGACTGCCCGGCATCCGGGCCCGGCAAACGTCGCCCGGTCGCTGTCCACAGGGGTCAGCCGACCCAGAACCCCCGGGATCCGAAGAAGTCTCCGTAGGAGCCGGGCCCGCTGGTGTCACGGCCACCGCCGCGGCGCGAGCCGAGGTAGGAGCCGACGACTGCCGCACCGAGGTCACCGGTCTCCGGCGCGATCACGCAGCCTTCGACGCGCCGCGCCATCGAGTCGACGAAGCGCGCCAGGCCCGGGTCCTCGCCCAGCCGGAAGAAGGTGGTCTGCGCTCCCAGCCTGCGTGCGTTGTCCAGCTCCCGGACCGCGAGCGCGATCGTCATCGGGTGCGGCGGGTAGGAGAAGAACACCTCGCCGTCGGGACCGAGGTGGGAGGTCGGCTCTCCGTCGGTGACGATCAACAGGACCGGCTGAGCGTTCGGGTGCTTGCGGAAGTGGCTGTTGGCGAGGAGCAGCGCATGATGGAGGTTCGTGCCCTTGGCCCAGCGCGCGTCCAGCGCGGTGAGGTGCTCGATCCTCATCGTCTCCGCGTGCCGCCCGAAGCCGATCAGCTCCAGGTCGTCACCGCGGAACCGGGTGCCGATCAGCGTGTGCAGGGCCAGCGCCGTCTGCTTCATCGGCACCCAGCGACCGTCCATGGCCATCGAGAAGCTGGTGTCGACGCAGAGTGCGACCGCGGCCTGGGTGCGGGCCTCGGTCTCCGCGACCTCCACGTCCTCGATCGACAGGAGCGGCCCGTTCGGATCACCGGACCGTCGCAGCACGCCGTTGAGCATGGTGCGCGGGATGTCCCACGGCTCGGTGTCCCCGAACGCCCATGGTCGGGTCGCTCCGGAGAGGTCCCCGGCGGCGCCGGCCTGGCGCAGGTCACGCTGGCCCTGGCGTCCGGACATCCGCTGCGCGACGTCGCGGAGCAGGGCCTTGCCGAGCTGACGCATCGCCTTCGGGGTGAGCCGCAGCTCCCCGTCGAAGCCGCGCTCGATCGCACCCGACCGCCGCAGTGCGAGCTCCAGCTCCTGCAGCCTCCGCGCGTCCACCGCGGCCTCCTCGCCGAGCTGTCGCGCCAGCTTGTCCAGATCCACGTCGTCCAGCCGCGCCCCACCGTAGGACTGGGAGAGCTGGTCGGCGAGCGCGTCCAGGTCCGCGAGGTCCTGGAACACGCCGGTGCCGTCGCCGAGACCGAGCCCCTCGTCACCCCCGAACCGCTCGGAGCCGGCCCAGTCGGCGCCCGGCCGGAGGCTCATCAGGTTCCGGTCCAGGCGGGCCAGCTGGTCCATCAGCGCGGGTGAGCCGAATGCCTGGGCGGAGAGCTGCATCAGCTCGGCCCGCTGCTCCGGCGTCATCGAGCTGAGCATCCGCTGGGCAGCGGCGGCACGCTGCGCCATGGCGTCGATCAGCTCGTCGAGATTCTGGGGGTTCTCCGGGAAGTGCTGGCCGTGCTTCGCCATGAACTCGTCGAAGTCCTGCTGGGTGTCTTCACCCCGCGTGCGCTTCTCCAGCAGCTCGTTGAGATCGTCGAGCATCTCCTGGATCGCTCGCCGGTCCGCCTCGGTGGCGTTCTCCAGGGCCTGCTTCATGCCGGCGAACCGCTGGTCGAGCAGCTCCCGGCCGAGCAGGTCCTTGATCTGCTCGTAGGCCTCGCGTGCCTCACGGGACTGCCAGTCGTAGTCCGCCAGCTCGCTGACGGCAGCGGACGGTGAGGACGGCAGGCTGTCCATCCGCAGCTCGCGGAAGGCGCGGTCCGCGTCGTCCATCATCGGGTCGCGGACAAGCTGCTTCCGCTCCTCCAGGACGGCTTTCTCGAGCAGCTCGCGGACCTCGTCCATGGTCCCGTCGAGGTGGTGCCGCTGCAGCAGGTCGCGGCGGCGCTCGGCCACCCTGCGGGCCAGGTCGTCGAGGCCGGCGTGGTCCTGACCGCCGCGGCGCAGGAACTTTTGCATCGCGCGCTCGGGGCTGTAACCGGCCATGACGTCCTCGCCGATCGCGTCCAGCGCCTCGGCGAGGTCGACCGGCGGCGCGAGGGGATCGCCGCCGTCGTACCGGTGGTAGCGGGAGCTAGCCATAGATCGTCTCGGATCCGTCGGTGTCCTTGCCGATCTTGCGGGCGAGGAACAGGCCTTCGAGCGCCAGCTCGACAGCGGCCGCCCGCTCGCCGTCCGTCAGGTCTCGTGCCGATCGCTGCGGCTCGGATCGAGAAGCTCTCGCAGCAAGCGTCTCGAGATCGACCTCGTCGACCGACGGGGCGCCGTAGATGCGCTCGCACACCTGGTCGTAGAGGTCGGACTCCCCCAGCACCGGCAGGCCGGCGAGCACGTCGCGGGCGCTCATCACCTCGCCGGTGGTCACCATGGCACCGTCCTCGATAGCGGCGACGAGCAGTGCGAAGTCGAGGCCACGGAACCTCTCGCGCACGGTCTCCGCGATCGCCGTGCGCAGGAGGTGGGTGAGGATCTCCGCCTCGCGGCCCTCCTCGCCGGACTCGAACTCGATCTTCCCGCCGAGCACGTCGATCGCGGTCTCGAGGTCGACGACCCGGGCCACTGCGCGGTCCTCGCCACGGACGGCCGCCCGCCGCAGCGCGGCGGCCGCGATCGTCTCCGCGCCGGCGATCGCGAACCGCGCGGACACCCCGGAGCGCTGGTCGACGGCACTCGAGTCGCGCAGGTTGCGGGTGAACCGGGCGAGGATCTCGACGAGGAAGTCGGGGACGTCGACCCGGTCCTCGAGCAGGTGGGCCTCCTGGCGGACCACGGCGATCTCCGCGTCCAGCTCGCGCGGGTAGTGGGTGCGGATCTCGGCGCCGAAGCGGTCCTTGAGAGGAGTGATGATCCGACCCCGGTTGGTGTAGTCCTCGGGGTTGGCCGACGCGACCACCAGTACGTCGAGGGGCAGCCGCAGGACGTAGCCGCGGATCTGGATGTCGCGCTCCTCCATCACGTTGAGCATCGCGACCTGGATCCGCTCTGCGAGGTCCGGCAGCTCGTTGACGGCGACGATCCCGCGGTGGGAGCGCGGGATCAGGCCGAAGTGGATCGTCTCGGGGTCGCCGAGGGAGCGGCCCTCGGCGACCTTCATCGGGTCGACGTCGCCGATCAGGTCGGCGACCGAGGTGTCCGGGGTCGCCAGCTTCTCCGCGTAGCGCTCGCTGCGGTGTCGCCAGGAGATGCGCAGGTCGTCGCCGTAGGAAGCGGCTGCGGCCTTCGATGCGTGGGTGATCGGCGCATAGGGGTGCTCGCCCAGCTCGGATCCCGAGATCACCGGGCTCCACTCGTCGAGCAGCCCGACAAGCGTGCGCAGCAGGCGAGTCTTGCCCTGTCCGCGCTCGCCGAGCAGCACGACGTCGTGACCGGCGATGATGGCCCGCTCGAGCTGCGGGATGACGGTGTCCGCGAAGCCGTGCAGTCCGGGCCAGGGGTCCTCACCGGCAGCCAGGCGCGCCAGCAGGTTGTCGCGGAGCTCGGCGCGCAGCGTCCTCTGCTCGTGGCCGGCGGCCCGGAGCTCGCCGACGGTCGCGATCGAGGGCGCGGGGCCAGGTGTCTGGGAGGAGGCGACAGTGGTCACTGTCTCACGCTACTTCCGGTCCGCAACCCCGTGCGGGCCCTACGCTCGACCTGTGGTGATTGCTCTGGGCGTGCTCTGCATCGGGATGTTCGCCGTGGCGATCTGGCTGAGGCAGCAGAACCGGGGGCTGGAGAAGCAGCTGGTCGCAGCCGGCGAGCGGATCCATGAGCTGGAGTCCGACCTGGACGCGGCGCTGCGGCCGCCGCCGCCCAGCAGCTCGGCCGAGCGGGCCGTGCGTCGGGTGCTCCGGACCGCGTCGAAGGTCCGGGAGCACGGCATCACCGGCCTGATCCAGAGCACCCTCGAGGACGTCCAGACCTGGGCCAGCGCCGACGAGCGCGCCGACATCCTCAACATGGCGGCCTCCGACGGCACGGTCACCCTGTTCTTCTCCGACATCGAGAGCTCCACGCAGCTCAACGAGCAGCTCGGCGACGCGACCTGGGTGAAGGTCCTGGCTGCCCACGACCGGGTGCTGCGCGGCCGGATCGCGCAGTACCGCGGCCAGGTGGTGAAGACCGCCGGTGACGGCTTCATGGTCGCCTTCCGCGACACGGAGGCGGCCTGCCGGGCCGCGCTGGACATCCAGCGTGACCTGCCGAGGGATCCGGCGCTACGGCGGCACGGCCGGATCCAGGTGCGGATCGGTATCCACACCGGTCAGGTGGTGGCGCGCGACGGTGACTACTTCGGGCGGAACGTCGCCATGGCCGCCCGGGTCGCCGACCTGGCGCACGGCGGCGAGGTACTCGGCAGCGACGCCGTCCGCGAGGCGCTCGACGAGGACGCCGCGGTGGAGCTGGCCGAGATGTCCTCGGTCGAGCTCAGGGGGCTCGGCGGCGAGCACGTCGTCTGGCAGATCCTCCCGCCGGCCTGACGCTCAGGCGTCCCGGCCGTCGCGGAACACCGGCGGCCGTCCCTGCCTGCGGGCCAGGCTGGCCTCCTCGAAGTTGTCGGTGAGCAGTCGCAGGTAGAGCTGCCCGATCCCCTCGCTCGGCAGGTGTGCCTCCACGGAGGATGCCGCGATCCCTGCCTGGAGGGACTTCTTGGTCAGCTCGACGCCCGGCTGCGAGAAGCTCGCGATCCGCCGCCCGACCTCGACCGCGGCCGTGAGGACGTCGTCGTGGACGGCCGAGACCAGCCCGGCGCGCTCGGCCTCCTCGGCCGACATGTCCCGCCCCGTCAGCATCAGCTCCGCCGCGCGGGTGGAGCCGATCGCCCGCGGCAGGAGGTACGACAGCCCGAGCTCACTGGCCGTCAGGCCGTTGTTGATGCCCGCGGCCCGGAAGTACGCCGACGGCGCGGCGTAACGCAGGTCGCACGCCAGTGCCAGGCAGAGCCCCCCGCCGATCGCCGCGCCGTTGATCGCCGCGATGACCGGTTGATGCAGCCGGCGCAGCGTGAGCACCACGTCCTCCAACGCCTCCATCGCGCGCAGCGCGTACGTCGGGCGCGTCACCCCGGCCACGCCCGGGGGCACCCCGGCGGACTCCTGGTCGGCGCCGGAGCAGAAGCCGTGGCCGTTCCCGGTCAGGACCACCGCGCGGACGCCGTTGTCCTGGCCGATCTCACGCAGCACGTCGTGCAGGGGCACCATCACGTCGTAGGCCATGGCGTTCATCCGCTCCGGGCGGTTGAGCGTGACGACTGCGACCTCGGGAACCGGCCGGTCCTGCAGGACGAAGCTCATCGGCGCTCAGACCGCCAGCAGCACCGAGGAGCCGTGCCCGAAGAGGCCCTGGTTGGCGGTGAGGCCGACCTTCGCGCCCTCGACCTGCCTGCCCTCCGCGTCGCCGCGGAGCTGCCAGGCGAGCTCGCAGACCTGCGCGATCGCCTGGGCCGGGACCGCCTCGCCGAAGCAGGCCAGCCCCCCGGAGGGGTTGACCGGGATCCGCCCGCCGATCGTGGTCTCGCCGGACCGGAGCAGCACCTCGGCCTCGCCGCGCTTGCAGAGCTGGAGGTCCTCGATCCAGTCCAGCTCGAGCGCTGTCGAGAGGTCGTAGACCTCGGCCACGTCGACGTCCTCGGGCCCGATGCCGGCCTCCTCGTAGGCGGCCTGGCCGATCGCCTCCTTGAACGTCAGCTCGGGCGCGCCCGCGACGGCGGTCGAGTCGGTCGAGAGCAGCGGCATGTCGATCGTGGTGTTCGGGAAGGTCGGGGTCACCGTGGAGACGGCCTCGACCCGGACCGGGTTGGCGATGCCGTGCCGCCTCGCGTACTCGACGCTGGTGAGCACGACTGCGGCAGCGCCGTCGGAGGTGGCGCAGATGTCGAGCAGGTGGAGCGGGTCGCACACGACCGGCGAGGCGAGCACGTCGGCCACCGTGGTCTCCTTGCGGAACCGGGCGTAGGGGTTCCTCAGGCCGTGCCTGGCGTTCTTCACCTTCACCAACGCGTTGTCCTCGGCCGTCGCGCCGTAGAGATCCATCCGGCGCCGTGCGTAGAGCGCGAAGTACGCCGGGTTCGTCATGCCCAGCAGCCGGAACCGCAGCCAGTCGGGGTCGTCCCAGCGCTCGCCGGCGTTGGGCGCGAGGAAGCCCTTGGGCGTGGTGTCGGCGCCGACGACGAGCGCCACCTCGCACATCCCGGCGAGGATCCGGGCGCGGGCCGTGTCGATGGCCTGGGCCCCGGTGGCGCACGCGGCGTACGACGTCGCGATCCGCGCACCGTTCCAGCCCAGTGCCTGGGCGAAGGTCGACCCCGCGACGTAGCCCGCGTAGCCGTTGCGCACGGTCTCGCCGCCGACCACGAGATCGACGTCCGACCAGGGGATGCCCGAGTCCTTCAGCGCAGCGCGGGCCGCGTGCACGCCGTACTCGACGAAGCTGCGTCCCCACTTGCCCCACGGGTGCATGCCGACCCCGGCGATCGCGACTGCGTTGCTCATCGGACCGGCCTCCAGCGGTAGATCGTGCGGTCTCCCGAGTCATCGGTGTTGAGGGTCTCGACGACGAGCTCGACCTCGGCGCCGACCTTCAGGTCCGCGACGCCGTAGCCGTCGGCCACCTGACCGAGCACGACGATCCCCTCGGGGAGCTCGACCGCGGCCAGCGCGAACGGCTGGTAGGGCTCTGCCTGCGGGACGTACGGCGCCGGCGGCTGGTACTGCGCGTCGGTGTAGGACCAGACGGTGCCGCGGCGCGAGAGCTCGACGGTCTCGTGCTCCTCGCCGTCACAGGTCGGGTTCCGGCAGTAGGACGTCGCGCCCCCTGCCTCGCTGGAGACCGGCGGGAACACGATGTTGCTGCAGCCGATGCAGCGGGAGGCGAGGAGGTGCGGCTCCTCGCCGGTCGTGAACCAGCCGTCGATGACGGGCGTGGCGGTCATGCGGCCCCCTCCGTGGCACTCGGCCAGAACTAGAACGTGTTCTCACTCTAGCGGAGAGCAGGGGCAGGGTCGGACGTCCCGTCTGACGGGACCGGGCGTCACGCCCCGGCGCGGCGGTCCAGCGGATGGCCGAGCTCGACGAACCCGTACTCCTCGCAGATCGCACCGCCGGCGAACCAGCGGGTCCGGAGCAGTGAGACACCCGCGGCCTCCCACTCCATGCCGGTCCACGCGGGCGTCCCGCGCTCCAGGCCGAGAGCGGACGATCCGGAGGAGAGCCGGGCGGGCGTCGCGATCGGAAGCGCGGGACGGAACCGGCGTCGATCGACGTAGAGGTTGACCCGAGCCGCCACCTGGGCGACGACCTGGGCGATCGAGGTCAGCGGTGCGACGTCACCGATCAGCGGGACGAGCACGTCGCCGTCGTGGCCGACGTCGACCCCGGCGAACCGGACCACCGGCGCAGGCTCGTTCGCTAGTCGTGCGACGAGCGCGGCCCGCAGCCGACGCGCGTCAGCGTCGGTCACGTTGCCGAAGCCGGCCACCGGGACGTCCAGCCGGTCCGGCGGCGTGGAACGCAGCTCCGAGAGCACGTCGATTCGGTCGCTGGCCTCGCGAAGCTCGTGCAACACCGGCTCGGGCGGCACGAACGCGGCTCGCAACATCATGGTGACCACACCCCTCTCACCGGCCCCGATCGGACAGCAGGGCGCGATCCGTAGCGGAACGGCGGAACGCGTGGGCTACTCCGCCGGGTCGGGCTCCTCGCCGGCCTCGGCCGGCGGCGGGTCGGGCGACTCGCACTTCACGGTGTCGGAGGGGGTGTAGACGGTGTGGAACTTCTCGGTCTTCACGACCTCCGAGTCGCCGTGCCTGCGGAAGATCCGGGTCACGTCCACCTGGAAGCCGGACCAGCCGGAGTGAGGCTCGCAGTCGGGCGTCGTCAGGGTTCTGGTCTTCGGCGGGACGTACGCGTAGCGGCGAGAGGTCGTGGTGTCGATGTCCCAGTACTTCGTGGACCACATCTGCACGGTCACCACCCCCTGCCGGTCGAAGCTGCTCGGCTCGACCCACGCGCGGATCAGGACCCCGTACGGGGTGTCGTTCTCGAACTCCAGGTCGACCGTCGGCCACGCGACGGTCGCCTCGCGACCGACCGGGTAGCGGTCGATGTAGAAAGAGTGCGGCTTGTGCTCGATGTCCTTCAGACCCGCGAAGAACATGGCGTTGAAGGTCGTGGTCGCCAGCTGCGAGACACCACCGCCGAGGTCCTTGCGGAGGATGCCGTTGCTGATGATGTAGCCCTCGGTGAAGCCGTTCTCGGCGGTCCGCTCCCCCACGGTCTCGTTGAGCGAGAACCGCTCTCCGGGCTTGACCACGGTGCCGTCGATCAGCTCGGCGGCACGACCGATGTTCACGTTCCGGTAGTCGGCGTGCGGGTAGAACGTCTTGAACTCGGAGACCTTCTCGACGATCTTCAGGGCCCTCGCGTCCTTCGTGGTGAACGCGGCCTCCACCACCTTCGCCTTGACCGTCCCCCGGCGCGAGCCGGGCGGCGCCGTCAGCAGGCGCTCGAACACGGAGGCGACCTCGGCGGGGTCGAAGCTGACGCCGGGCTTGGCCGGGATCACCCGGGGCTTGCCGTTGACCAGGCGGACGGTCGCGTCGACCGGCTTGCCGTCGGTGGTCGCGCCGTTGACGAGGCGGGTGAGCACCGCCTCGTCGATGACGGGAACCAGCTCGCCGTTCTCCGGCTCCATCGCGAGTGCCCGGAAGTACTGCGCCGGCTTCAGGCGGATCCGGTTCTTGCCGAACACCAGGTCGACCGGGTCGGCCATGGCCGGGTTCGCGAAGCCCTCGGCCGCCTCGGCGACGTCGGAGTCGTCGATCTCGGGCTCCGCCGGCGCCACCGTCAGCTCGACCTCGGCGTCCTCGCCGAGGTAGGCGCCGATGATGGCGTCGCGGGCCGCGTCGCGGTCGATCTCCTCGCCGCGGACAGCCTCGGCGGTCTCGACCCCGTCGGACGTGAACGTCACCCGGCCGTCCTGGGGCGGCGTCCCGAGGCCCTCGGACAGCTCGTCGAGCTTCGCGTCCAGACGCTGCTCGTCGATCACCACGACGGCGTCGACGTCCCCGCCGCTGGTGAAGTAGTCCCACTGCCGCCCGGGGCTCCAGCTCTCGCCGGCACCGGCCTCGTCGACGGACGCCGCGTAGTCGACGGAGAGGCCGATCTCCTCAGGTCGGACCGTGGCGGTGCGGGGTGTCGACCCGGACGCCTCGACCGACACCTCGATCGGCGCGTCGGCGCGGTCCTCGAAGGCCGCTTCGAGGGTGCTCATCGCCTTCGCTCGGGTCAGGCCGCCGACGTCGACGCCGGAGATGGACGTACCGCGGGGCACCTTGTCCCCGGCCACGGCATACGCCGCGGCGTAGCCGCCGCTCACGAGGAGCACGAGCGCGGCGACGACAGCGATCACGACCCTGCCGCCGGGGCGCTCGCGCTTCGCGTCTGCGCCGTCGGCGCCGGACTCCCACATCGTCACGCCGGCCATCCTAGGTAGCCGGTCCGGCGCCCCCGGAATCCTCAGCCGCGCCACGCCGGGGCATCAGCCCCGTGAAGCCGGCCCCGAACACGGCGATCCCAGCCCCCAGCAGCAGGTACCCGGACGGGTCCCCGGACACGAGGTAGTCCCCCTCCGGCCGCTCCGGTGTGACCAGCAGCAGCGCCACGGCCCAGCCGGTCGCGAAGGGCAGACGCGTCCCCCAGCCGGCCGGGAGCGCGACCAGCGTCGCGGCCGTCGCGGCGATGCCGAGACCCAGCCCCCACCAGTAGTCGTGGAGCAGCACGGTGCACAGCGACATGGCGGACCCGAGCACGAGGCACGGCACCACGAGCGCCGCACGGAGCGCCGCACGCACGTCAGTTCGCGGGGATCCCGGAGAAGAGGTCGGTCTCCCAACCATCCTCCCCGAGCTCGCCGGGCACGCCCTTCACCAGCCGGTACTGCTCGCGTCCCAACGCCTCGGCGCCCTTGTTGTTGGACAGCGCGAAGAACGGGCCGTCGGTGGTGATCTGGGTGGCGTGCGCGCGCAGCGCGTCGAGCTTGCGGTCGACGTACTCGCTCGCGTCGATCTCGCAGCTGATGTCACCGTCGGGACTGAACAGGGGCGGCAGCTGACCGTCCGGCTCCATCCCCTCGAACGACGTGGTGTCGCCCGCGTCGCGCAGCCGGCGGAGGCTCTCGCGCATCCGGCTCTCCGAGATCGTGCCCCAGTAGATCTTCGCGATGTCCCACGCCGGGCCAAGGTCACGGCGGTACGACGGCGCGGCGGCGAGCTGAGCGCCGTACATCGCCACGCGGTGGGCCTGGATGTGGTCGGGATGGCCGTACCCGCCGAACTCGTCGTAGGTCACCAGCACCTGCGGCCGGACCTCGCGGATCACCGCGACCAGGTGGCTCGCGGCCTCGGTGAGGTCGGCGTTCCAGAAGGCGTTCTCATGCACCTCGTCGGCAGCGACGGCGTGGCCGTCCTCGTGCCACTTCATGCCCGAGTCCCGGTAGGTGCCGAAGCCGCCGAGGAAGCGGTGGTCGGAGACGCCGAGCGCCTTCATGGCGTTGGCGAGCTCTCCCTGGCGGTGCTCACCTAGACGGTCCTCGCGATCGGCCGCCAGGTGCTCGAGCTCGGGGACCAGGATCTCGCCCATCTCCCCCGCCGTGCAGGTGACCAGCGTGACGCCGCGCCCCTCGGCGGCGTACTTCGCCATCGTCGCGCCCTGGCCGATCGACTCGTCGTCGGGATGGGCGTGCACCAACAGCAGCCGGTGCGGCGGCGTCGCAGTCATGTCCTGCAGCGTAGTGAGGTGCCCGGCTGCCAGTCCGCCCGGCTGCCAGTCCGCCCGGCTGCCGGAGTGGTCAGGGCTCGCGCTTGAGCCGCCGCGGCTGTTCCGGCAGCGGCAGCGGCGTGCCGGCCGCGGGAAGCGCGCCGTCGGTCGACGGCTCCTCGAAGTCCAGCCATCCGTCGTACATGTCGACGAGCATGTCCAGCTGTATCTCGGGCGCGTCGGTGAGCACCGCCCAGGGGTGGTCCTCGTCGTCGTCCTCGCCCGCGAGCCTCTCCCGCACCACCTCCGCGGTATAGCCGCCGCGGACCAGGGCGAGCGCAGCTGCGCGCGCGTCGTCCTCGTCGAAGAAGATGCCCCTCACGGCCCCATCATCGCGCATCCTGCTCGGCTACCGTTGCGGCCGTGCAGGCCGACGACGTCCCCGGACCGGCGCGCCGGCACGCGCCCGGGCTGCACCTGAGGCGCACTCAGGAGAACGTCGCCGAGATCGACGCGCTGGCAGCGGAGCTGGCGGCTGACGGAGGAGGCCGCGTCGGCATCCATGCGGTGCTGCAGGACCTGCATCGGAAGGTCCGCCGGAGCTGGGCTCCTCACCCGCGGCTGCTCGGCCTGAAGGTGGACCGTGCGTACACCTGGGACCGGGCCGACAACGGTGACCGGAACTGGTGGCCGCAGGGCATCTCCTCGTCGGTCGCCACCGGCGTCGACCGAGTCCACGGGCACGACGTGCTCGCCGTGTCGTGGTACGCCAAGGACGGCGCCGGGTCGCGAATATCGGTCGTCGACCTCGAGCGGCGTCGCTACGGCCACGTGCTGCTGGTGACGCCGATGCTGGAGGACGGCAGGCCGGGCTTCATGCCCTTGAAGGTCCATGCGGGCGGCATCCTGTGGCACGGGGCGCACCTCCACGTCGCCGGCACCGGACGCGGGTTCTTCACCGTTCGGCTCGAGGACGCGATGCGGGTGCCGCCGGGCTCGCCGTACGAGACGTACGGCCACCGTTACGTCCTGCCGGTCCGCTTCGCCCACCGTGGGGCGAGCGAGGAGGGCATCGAGCGACTGCGGTTCTCGTTCCTCAGCCTCGATCGCAGCACCGAGCCGCCGACCATGGTGGTGGGCGAGTACGGCCGCACGGGGCGGACCCGCCGGCTGGCCCGCTTCCCGACGGATCCGGAGACGGGGATGCCGCGGGCGGACGCGGAGGGGCTGGTCGTCCCGGATCTCGACGAGCGTGGTGAGGAGCGCATGCAGGGCGCGGCGGTGGTCGACGGTGTCTACTACGTGACGTCGTCCAACGGCCCGGTCGCGCCGGGCACGGTCCATACTGGACGGCTGGGCGAGTTTCGTCGCCACCGCTTCGCCACGCCGATCGGACCGGAGGACCTCGTGTACTGGCCCCAGAACGACGCGCTCTGGTCGGTGACGGAGCATCCGCACCGACGCTGGATCTACGCGATGGGCCGCAAGGGCTTCAGGAGGACTCGATGACGGGCGACGACGCGCGCTGGCTCGACGAGGCGGTGCGGCTGGCCACGGCCAACGTCGCGGAGGGTGGTGGACCCTTCGGCGCGGTGGTGGTGCGCGACGGGGCCACGGTCGGCACCGGGCAGAACCTCGTGACCCGGGACCTGGACCCCACCGCCCACGCCGAGGTGGTCGCGATCCGCGAGGCCTGCCGCACGATCGGCGACTTCAGCCTGGCGGGTTGCGTGCTCTACGCCTCGTGCGAGCCGTGCCCGCTGTGCCTGTCCGCGTCGCTGTGGGCACGGCTGGACCGGGTGGTCTACGCCGCCGACCGCGACGACGCCGCTCGCGGCGGCTTCGACGACAGCTTCTTCTACCAGCTGCTCTCCAGGCCGCGGGAGACGTGGCCGATGGCCGTGGTCAACGAGCGGGTCGAGACAGCCTCGGAGCCGTTCGACACGTGGCTCGCCACCGAGGACCGCACCCGCTACTGAGCCTGCGGCCCGCCAGCCCGCCGGGTCCGTCGTGCTGTCGTCACCTCACGACCGGCAGGCTCAGCGTCTGCGCTGCCCCCGAGGAGATCGTCACCGGCGAGGCGACGAGGCCGCCACGGTAGTTCACCGACCCGCCGGCGACGACCAGCCGGATCTGGTGGCCCGTCGCGAACTCGTGCACGATCGCGGGCAGGGTGACCGTGAACGGCTCGGTCACATCCGGGACCCGGACCGGCGCCTCGGTGCCGTTGATCAGCCGGGCGGTGCCGTCGGGCGCCACGTCGACGACCTTGACGAACAGCACGAGCCGGCCGCCCGGGCCGGCGTTCTGGCTGAGAGCGCTGGTCGGTGCGTCCACCTTGATCCGGACCGTCGGTGAGCCCACCACCCGGAGCGGCGTCCCGAGCGCACGTGTCGACCACGCGGCGAACGTCCCCGGCAGGTCGCGGACCGTCGGGACGACCGGGGCCATGACCGAGCCGAGCACGTCGGCCTGGTCGATCGAGGTCGGTGCGCCGGCCGCCGGGGTGACGAAGGACTGGCCGCCCGGCGCGGCGATGCTGCTGTCGGTCACCAGGGCATCGGCCCCGGACAGCCGCCAGGTGCGCCGGTCGCCCACCGGGAAGGACGTCGCAGTCGCGTAGGCGGGCGCCGCGCTGCCCTGGTAGCTCACCCAGGGCCGGAAGTAGGCGAACTCGGGTCCGGTGTCGCCGCCACGACCCTTCAGGTAGCGCTCGAACCAGCCCAGGATCCGGCCGCTGACGTAGCCCGAGGTCAGTGAGCCCCAGTTGATCTCGCCCGGGGCGGCGGACCCGGAGTGGCCGCCCTGCTGCCAGATCATCTTCGTCTCGGTGCGCTGACTCTGCAGCGCCCGATAGGTCGCGACGGCCTCGTTCAGGTTGAACAGGGTGTCTTGCTGTCCCTGCACGAGGAGGGTGGGCACCCTGACCTTCCTGACGTACGACGCCACCGACGCATGCCGCAGGGCTGCGACGTGCTCGGGCTGGAGGTAGCCGGTGGTCCCCGCGGTGACGAGTGCGGGGCACACGAAGTCGGCGAAGTTGGGGCACGGCACCACGTCCGGCGGCACCTGGCCCAGCTGGAGGTCGCGGGTCATTCCCACCGCGGAGAACCCAGCCGCCCAGTTGATCTTCGCAGCGCCCGGGATGGTGGTCGAGACGCCGGTCTGGCCGGTGTTGTTGGGGCCGAGGCTGTAGCTGAGGTCGTTCCAGGTGATGAGCGGGACGAGGGCGTCCACGCGGGCATCGAGGGAGGCCACCGCGAACTGGAAGCCGCCGCCGTAGGAGCCGCCGAAGGTCCCGACCCGCGGGTCGTCGGCGCGGCGCATCCCGCGGTGGTCGCGAGCGTCCTTCGTGATCACCTCGAGAAGGGGGGCCGGCTGGCTGTGCGCGGCGTCGAGGTAGGCGATCCCGCCGGACCCACCGAGGTAGCTGATGAGCTGGCTCGCCGCCTTGCCGTCGTAGTCCGGGTCGTCGAGCGTGATCTTGCAGCTCGAGCCTCCGAAGCCGAGACCGGAGTAGGACAGCACCGCGTACCCCCGGCTCGCGAACGCGGTGGCGAACGACGCCTGGTCGTTCTTCGACCCGCCGAAGCCGTTGGTCGTCAGGATGGCCGGCACTCGCGACGTGCTGGTCGCCCCGGTCGGCAGATAGATGTCGCCGACGATGTCGCAGACCTGGTCGTCCGCCGGCCCGACGACGACCCGGAAGTGCAGGGTCCGCACCGAGTACGGCGGGGCCGCCGCCGCGGTCGTGGTCGCCGTCAGCGGTATGAGGACCGCCGTGACGAGGGTGGCCAGGGCGACGAGGACGCCGGAGATGCGCTTCACTGTCCGTCCGATCTGCTCCCGGTCGGTCCGGGCCGCAAGGACCCCAACGAGCGTCGTGTGACGCCCGTTACGCGGCCTCAGAGCCAGCGGCGGACGGTGCGGCAGTAGGCGTCGTACTCCGCGCCGAACTGACCGCGCAGCGCAGCCTCCTCGGGACGGACCTGGACCCGGTCGATGATCGCGACGAACGCGGCCACGGGCAGCGCGAGGACCGGCCCGCCACGGGCCACCGCGTGCGATGCGAGCAGGCCGGCCATGCCCAGGTACATCGGGTTCCGGGTGATCCGGTTCGGACCGTCGGTGACCAGCGCGCTCGCCCGGGCCGGGCGCAGCGGGTCGACCGTGGTGTGGTGGCTGGCGAAGCGTTGCGTGCTCCCCACCAGCAGATAGGCGCTGCCAGCAGCCACCGCCGCGGCGACGGCGGCACGGAGTGGACCGGGGCGTCGGTCACCGGCCAGCAGGTGCTGGGCGGTCCCGGCGGCGAGGGCGACCACGGGTGGCGGGACGTGGGGCATGGGCTCAGCCTGCCATCGACGTCAGGCCCTAATGGTTGTTGCTCGTCACCAGCGCGGCCCCGAGCCCGACCATCATCACCCCGCCGGTCGCGCCGAGCGTGTCGAGGCGAGCCGGCTTGCGCGCGAACCAGTCACGCGCCCGGCTCGCCGCCAGCGCCCAGCAGGTGTCCGAACAGATCGCCATCGCGCCGAACAGCGCGCCGAGCAGAACCAGCTGCGGCGCGGCCGGCGCGCCGCCGTCGATGAACTGCGGGAGGAAGGCGACGAAGAAGACGATGGTCTTCGGGTTGGTCGCGCCGACCACGAAGCCCGTGCGCACCGAAGCGAGCCCGGCCCTCGGCGCCGAGGCCAGCGCACCGGCGCTCTCGAGCGCGGCGCGCGCGTCGGCACGGTGCCGGATCGCCTGGATGCCGAGGTAGACGACGTACGCGGCGCCGACCAGCTTGAGAGCGGTGAACGCGGTCGCGGACGCGGCCACCACCGCTCCGAGCCCGACGGCCACCAGGGCGACCTGCGCGAAGAGCCCCAGCGCGTTGCCGATCACTGAGAGCAGCGCGTCCCGGCGCCCCACGGTGAGCGCGCGACCGAGCGTGAACAGCAGGCTCGGTCCAGGCACCTGGATCAGGAGGAAGGAGGCCACCGCGAATGCGGCGAGCTGGCTGGTCGAGGGCACGCGCCGAGTATCCGGCAGCGCCCGCCACGCGCGCGACCCCTTTCCTCATCCGCGGCTCGTCCGCGTCGATCGGCCAGGCATGGAATCCCGGCTCGCTGTTGCCTGAGGTCCCGTCTTCTGGCCATCGACGGTCGTCATGCTCGGCGTACGGTCGAAGGCCTGGTCGGAGCGCCCTCAGAGCGCCGGGTCGAACGGCTCCGTGCCGAGGACCAGCCGTAGCCCGGCGATGCCGGAGTGGTTCTGCGCGTAGGCGAGCTCGTGCGCGAGGTCGCCGATGTTGTTCGACGCCGGGAGCGGCGCCAGGCCCAAGGTCGACAGCGTGCCGACCGCGTTGCCCTCGGCGTCGAGGAAGGCGCTGCCGGAGTCTCCGGGGACCCCCGGGGTCGCCGTGTAGAGCGGGTGGGTCCAGCCACCGTCGGCCGGGTCCTGGCCGAGGCTCACGCCCGTCTTGGGCGAGAGCTCGGTACGACCGCCGCGCAGGCTGGAGTTGCCGTAGCTGTAGACCTTGTCGCCTGCCTGCGTCCCGGTCGTGTTGAGGCCGACCGGGCCGCCCCAGAACGGCACCGTCGGGTTGACCTTGGCCACGTCCGCCGCGGCCACCTTCACCAGCGCGAAGTCGTTGTAGGCGCAGGTGTTGGCGTCGCTCTCGTTGCGCTCCTGCATGGTGTTCCAGCTGCTGTAGGCCAGCGTCCCCCGCCCGACGACGGTGCCGCCGGAGACCAGGCTGCCTCCCTTGTTGAACGTGACCTCGATGTTGAGCGGAAGCGTGCCGGCGTCGCAGCCGTTCGTGTCGGTCGCCGCGCCGGTCCCGGAGCAGTGCGCCGCCTGCCCGAGGTAGACGTTGCCGGCGTCGTCGGTGAACACGAAGTTCGCGGTGCACTGCCCACCGTCGGTGTAGGTCTGCACCCCGGGGTGGATCTCCGCGGTGGCGGCAGGCGCCCAGGTGCTGAGGGTCGGTGCGGCCGTCGCCTCCTGGCCTGCAGCAAGGATGCTCACGCTCAGGACTGCGGCGGAGAGGGCCGCACCGACGGACTTCAAACGAGTACCACGCATTTTCTGGCTCCAGGACTTCGAGGGGGGTCATTGCGCGCCGGCAGGCACACAGTCATGACGGTGTCCGAAGACACACGGTTCAAACGGGTCACTGCGCCCTCACCCGGGATGACTGGCTGCACGCAGTCCCAGGGGACGCCTGGATGACGGACCGACCTTCGGGAGTCTGTCATGCCGAGTGCGGCTCCAGCCAGTGCGCCTTGTGGGCGATCCCCACGGCGGCGAGCTGCGAAGAGACGTGCAGCTTCGCCAGTACGGACTTCACCTGCGACCGCACCGTTGCTTCCGAGACCAATGCCGCGCGAGCGATGTCATGCACGTTCTGTCCGCTCATCAAGGCCGCGAGGATCTCCCGTTCACGCGGCGTCAACGTGTCCAGGCGCGCCCTGACGTCCTGCACCCAGCCCAGCTCCTGCCGGTAACGGCGGAGCAGCCGATCCGCCTCCTCAGGCCCCATGACTGGCCGACCCTCGGCAACTCGACGAACCGTCCTCAGGATCGTGTCGAGTGAGGCCGACTTCGGCAGGACGATCCGGGCGCCGCGCGCGATGCACTCACCCCAGCGTGTCTCGTCCTCGTCGCCGGTGACGACGATGACCGCCACCCCCGCACGCTGGAGCGGCTCGACGAAGCAGACGCCGTCGACCTGGAGTCCCAGGTCGAGGTCCAACAGGACGATCTGGGGCCGGGTCCTGAGGATCGCGGAGCACAGGTGTCGCGCTTGAACTCTCGGATCACTGACCGCCACCGTCCGGACGTCGTGACCCTCGCGGGTGAGTGAGAGCTCGAGCATCTCGACGAACAGCAGGTGGTCGTCCACCACAGTGATCCGGGCGGCCGAGGCCGTGGAGCCCGAAGAAGGGGAACGCAGCTGTGCCTGCGGCGTCGGGTGCCTTGCATTCCCTTGGCGAGCGGAAACCATGTGATCCCCCGGGTGCTGTGTCGGTTACGACGCCACGCACCCGAACTGCGGAGATCCGCGTCTTCTAACAGCCATCGTCACCCGTCATGGCGCATTGATCATCAACCTCGCCGAAATTTAACCGAACGCTCTCGCGGATCTCCTCTGGCCGCGACCGCGAGTGCTCCCGGAGCCCCGTCGCTCCGATCGGAATGCCCGAATTGGGGCATGTGCGGATCTCGCGCGGCTCCTAGGTTGACGAACGTCCCGTGATGGCAGAGCAGGTCTGGGGTGAGCACAGGTGACCGACGCAGCACTCGTGTTGCAGACAGCGTCCGCTGACCAGAAGCGAGCAGTGGACACGCTTGAGTCGAGCCGTGTCCTGGGGTGGACGGCGCCCACCGCTCTGCTGTCCGGGGACTTCGCGGCCGCCATCCTCACGGGTGTACTCGGCGTGCAGAGTGGATGGTTCGCGGCCTCGCCGGTCGCCCTGGGTGTTCTGCTCGCGTTGTGGGTCACCTGCCTGGTCGCATCCCATGCGGCCGATCCGTCGTGGGTGGAGTCCAGGCCCCGGGTGTGCCACCACGTGGTCCGGGCCGGCTGCTCCCTCGCCCTCACGGGAACCGCTGCAACCTTGGTGCTCGCCGACTCACTTGCCCCGCGGGAGGTCTTCGTCCTCGCGGCACTCTGGGTGGCACTCTCGTGCGCGCTCCGGCTCGCCGTCGCGTCGCTCGGTGCGGGCGCGGCACGTGCATCGCGCCCGCTGGTCGTGGTCGGCGACGGCGAGCAGCTCAGCCCGCACGCCCTGGCGACGCTCGAGCGGCGCGTGGGTGGCCCAGTTCCGGTGGCCCAGGTCGTGACCGACGCGTCGGCGCGCCGACCGGACGTGGGGGTAGCACTGGGGGTCGGGGACGTTGCGGGCTACGCCCGTCGGGTGCAGGCGGGGGCCGTGGTCGCGATTCCGGGACCCGGGCTGGACGCGGCGTCGCTGCGACACCTCCAGTGGGAGCTCGAGGGCATTCGGATGCCGTTCTACGTCGACCCGGGAATGGTCGGGGTCGCCTCGACGCGACTGATGCCCGTCGACGTCGGAGGCCTCTCGCTTGTTCGGATCCGGGCGGCCCAGCGTCGGGGCCTGTCGTGGACGGTCATCGGCTGGGCCGGCCGGGTCACCGCGGCAGTCGGCCTGGCGATCCTGTTGCCTGCCCTGGTCCTGATCGCTGTTGCGATCCGGTCGACGTCACCCGGGCCTGCCATCTACCGCCAGGTGCGCGTCGGCCAGCACGGTCGGGTGTTCACGATCTACAAGTTCCGCACCATGGTCGCCGCCCCTCGGCCGACCCTGGTCGACAACGACTTCGACGACGTGCTGTTCAAGCTGCGCAGCGACCCGCGGGTGACGCCGCTAGGACGCTGCCTTAGGCGATACTCACTCGACGAGCTGCCTCAGCTGGCCAATGTCATGCTCGGACACATGCGACTGGTGGGCCCCCGCCCGGCGCTACCCGAGGAGGTGACCGAATACAGCGAGGACGCCCGGCGCAGGCTGGTGGTCAAGCCCGGCATCACCGGCCTGTGGCAGGTCTCGGGACGTTCCGACCTCAGCTGGCAGGAGACGGTCCGCCTGGACCTTCACTACGTCGACAACTGGTCCCCGTGGCTGGACCTGGCGATCCTCTGCCGGACGCCGGGTGCGATCGTCGGACACCGCGGCGCCTACTGAGCCATCAGGCGTCCACCGGCGGCCGCCAGCCCGCATGGTTCGCCAGGCCCACCGCCGCAAGCTGGGAGGACACGTCCAGCTTGGCCAGGATGGACTTCACCTGCGTGCGTACCGTCGCCTCGGAGACGAAGCTGGTGCGAGCCACCTCACGGACCGAGCGGCCGAGAGTGAGTTGCGCCAGCACTTCTCGCTCGCGGCGAGTGAGCCGCCCCAGTCGTTCGCGCTGCTGCTCCA
The DNA here is from genome assembly GCF_004803405.1 of Nocardioides sp. Taxonomy (GTDB): domain Bacteria; phylum Actinomycetota; class Actinomycetes; order Propionibacteriales; family Nocardioidaceae; genus Nocardioides; species Nocardioides vastitatis. The sequence goes on from NZ_SSXI01000226.1 coordinate 115,855, forward strand.
CGGCGATCCGATGCTCGTCCCAGCAGGCGAGAAGGTCCTCCCGCTCAGCCGCGGAGACCACCGGCAGGCCTTCTTGGATTCGTCTGACGACGGCCAGCATCTCGTTGAGAGGCTGAGTCTTGGTGAGCGTCTTTCGCGCGCCGTTCCTCATGCACTCACCCCAGAGGCACTTGTCCGCCGAAGCGGTAACCACGACGACATTCGCGCCGGACCGGGCCATCGGATGGATCAGCCGCACGCCGTCGCCGAAGGAGCCGAGGTCGAGATCGAGCAGGACGACGCGCGGACGGAGGCGAGCGACCGTCGCGACCAGCTCACCGCTCCGCGCGCAGTCCGGCAGCGGCAGTCGGCGGGCGTCGTAGCCCTCGATGCTCAGGGCGAGCTCGAGGGACTCGGCGAACACCACGTGGTCCTCGATGATCAGGACCCGCGTCTTCGCGCGAACGGCGGTAGGGGCTGTCATCGTCATTACGAGTCCTCAGGTGGTAGTGGGAGTCCGACTACGAAGGTGGTGCCTATTCCGTTCAGGTCGAGCCGTAGGGAACTGCCTCTCGACGACATCAACTGGTGCGCGAGGTGCAGGCCGATGCCTTGGCCGTTCGAGTCGGGGCCCCGGCCTCCCCACTCGAAGAGCCGACGTCGCACCTCCGCCGGGATCCCAGGCCCGTCATCCCGCACAGCGATCTCCACCGTGCTCGCGGTGCGAACGACCTCGACGACGGTCTCGGAGTCGGGCGCATGCCGGGCCGCGTTGTCGAGCAGGATGCTGATGACCTCTGCGACCGCGTCAGCGTCGCCGACGGCGACCTCGGCGCTCGGACGCCAGTGGATCCGGCGACCGAGAGCCTTCTGACCGGTGATGAGTGGCCGGATCACCTGGTCGACGTCCAGCAGGCGAGGCTCAGACCCATGCGGTCTGCCGTCCTCCCTCGAGCCGTTCGTCACCAGGCGGTTGCCGCCGAGCAGTCGTGCGAGCCGGTTCGATTCGCTCTCCAGCATCTCCTCCAGCCTCCGGCGATCCTCGGCTCGGATGGCGTCATGGCGGTTGATGAGGCTCGAGGCTGCGGCGATGCCGGCGATCGAGTTCGTGATCTCATGCAACCGCGCACGACTGTGGCGGTTGCTCGCCTCGATCTCCGCGATGCTCTCGGACAGGTCGACCACCGCTGAGCTCTGCTCCAGGAGCGCCCATCGGAGGACGGCTGCCGCTGCGCTCGCCATACAGACCGCAGCGGTGACACCGGCGACGACTGCGACAGCTGAAGTCGCTCCCGCGGCCGGCTGGCTGATCGCGACCTGGTTGACCACCAAGGCGACCGTGCCCACCGCCAGCCGCCTGACACACCAGCTGGGGAGGTCGCGCAGGCGCAGCGCCGCGTGAGCGATGGCCGCAGCGATCAGAACCAGGACGAGGTCGACCGCGAGCATCGGCGGGCTGGTCATGGGCAGCTCGGGGCCCAACCGGTTCGCCGCCACGCAGCAGGCGGCGACGAACAGGCCCAGCACCAGTCCTGCCACCATCGGGTCGACGCGCAGCGGTGCCCGGGCTGCGAAGACGACGGCAGTGAGGACGAGGATGCCGACAGGTAGGTGAACGAGGAGGACCCACTCCGGCCGGCCGACGAAGAAGTCGACGTCTGCGGTCCGGAGACCGGCGAGGGTGGCGCCTTGGACGGCGTAGACGGTCAGGCAGAGGGTGAGCCAGCCGGCCTCGCCAGACTCGGTTCCGCGGAAGTACAGGTACAGCAGGACGGCGGCGCCCAGAACCACGGGGAAGACCACCAACTGCGTGGCCGTGGCGATGCCCTCGGAGGAGCGCATCTTCGGCGCCAGGATCGTCACGCCTACCAACGGCAGGATCACGAGCGCAGTGACAACTGCGGTTGCCGCCGGGTTCCAGATCGATCGCGGATAGCGTTGAAGCATCAGTGACGGCCCCCCGAGCGGGCTGCGGGCACTTCTGCCGGTGCGGGGTTCCGCGCCACGCCGGCCCGGAGGGTGGTGCTCCCCGACTGCCTGATCCACATCACCAATCGAAGGTAGGAACCGGGTCGCTGATAACACAGTCCTTTGGGGACGGATACCTCAAATTGGTGACTGGACCACTCGAGGCGACGGGGCTCGGCCGCCGGCCGTCGCCCTTCGCGGCATCCCCAATTTCAGGCAGCACCGCCCATGTTCCGTCCGCCCGGTCGCGACCGGAGAAAGGATGCGACGTCCGGAGGGAGACGGGAGGGCAGAGACATGGGCGATGCCATTGCCAGACGCGACCGGGCATGACCGGAATCGAAGTCGCAGTAGCCGCCGATCGGGCTCTCGTCGCCGAAACGCTGTCCGCGGCGGTGGCCGCCTGCGGCCTGACGGTGGTCCGCCTCCCGTGGGAAGGCACCCCGGAGCCGAGCAGCCGGCCGTGGCGGGGGCGCAGAGCTCCAGCGGATCAAGCCATCCTGCTCTGTGACCTGGGCCCGGCGACGATCGATCCGGCGCGGCGCCTGTTGATGGCGTACCCGAGCCGCTGGATCCTGTTGACCGACACGCCTCGAGGCCCCGAGTGGGGAGCGCTGCTGGAGCTCGGCGTGGTCGGAGTGCTGCCGAGTCGCATCACGCTCGATGACCTGGTCACGGTCATCGAGGAGCTCGCCGCCGGTCGTCAGCCCGTCGAGGTCCCGGGCCGCGACGAGCTCGTGGCAGCCTGGCACGACGCGCGGGCACTCGAGGCCGCCGCCAGCGCGCACCTGAGGACGCTGACCCGCCGTGAGCGGGAGATCCTCGAGCTGCTCGCATCGGGTCTGACCGTCCCCCAGATCGCCGAGCTCAATGACTCCTCACCGTCGACGGTGCGCACCCAGATCAGGTCAGTGCTCCGCAAGCTCGGTGTGCACTCCCAGCTGGCCGCAGTCGCCCTGCTCGTCCGTGCTGAGGGGCGAGAGCCCGGCGGGCTCAACGGACGTCGTCCGTGAGCTCCACGTCGGGGTTGTGGTCCGCCCAGTCCGCGACCTGATCGTCGCGGACCGCCTTCCACAGCGCCCGACCGCGACGGTCGTGAAGACGGACCACGCTCTGGGCGCCCTCCCACCCGAACTCAGCGACGGGAGTGGTCAGGAAGCGCGTCCGGGTGGCGTCCAGGTCACGCAGGGACCATCCGAGCCGTGCCATGTCGTCGGTCGACCACCCGGCATCAACGCTGACGTTGTCCGCCACCACGCGGAGAAGGCGGAAAACCTCCAACGGACCCCCACCGGAGATCCGCTCCAGGGTGTCGGCCAGGACCAGGCGCAGGAAGTTCTGCTGGCGGCGGGCGCGGTCGAGGTCGCCCCCGGGGAGGCCGTAGCGCTGCCCGACGTAGTCGAGGGCGTCCTGGCCGTCGAGCGTGTGTGGTCCGGCGGTCCAGGTGATGCCACGCGCCGAGTCGTGGACGGTCTCAGGTACGTCGACCGTGACGCCACCGAGCGCGTCGGTCAGCTGCCGAAGACCCTCCCAGTCGATGATGGCGAGGTGGTCGATCCGGACGCGGGTCAGCCGCTCCACGGTCGCCACCGCGAGCCGCGGGCCGCCGTACGAGAACGCGGCATTGATCTTGGCACTGCCGTGCCCGGGTATCTCGACCCACGAGTCGCGCGGCAACGAGATCACCGACATGCCATCCCGGTCGCCGTCGATGTGTACGACCAGCATCGCGTCCGTCCGCTGCGCGCCCGGCTCCCATGCCCTGCCAGCCGCCCGTGCGCCCGTGGTCTGCGCGGTTGATCGTCGGTCCGTGCCGAGAAACAGGATGTTGACCGGCTTCCGCCCCGGACGAGCCCGTGGCATCGGGGGTCGGTCGGGCAGGTCGGTGAACACGCCCTCGATCCGGTCGACCGGCGCCACGAGCGTGCGCTCGAGATAGACCGTGATCGAGACGGCGATGGAGACGACGACCAGCGTCACCACCACAGCCGCGCGGGTCCAGGCCCGGCGTCGTCTGGTCGCCATCCTCGGCCCCCCGTGTCGGTGTCCTTCACGACGGTGCGTCAGGCGTGGCGTCCCAGGTCGGCTCGCGGGCCGACGTCCCCACAACTGGGGAAGCCGCTGTGATCCGTCACGCCGCCACGGGATGCGCGCCGAGAGGAGGTTCTCGACCGCGCGCGGGTAGCGCGATCCCTCGCCGATGAGGTGCTCGGTGATGTCGCTCAGCCACAGCTGGTTCAGCGGGTCGCGATGCACCCGGTCGTCCTGGACCGCCCCGGCGGTTGGGGGCGGTGCGGTCGTCTCCTCGGGTGTGACCGACGGATCGGCGCCATCGCGCGGGAGCGCGATGGCGCCGACCTTCGGAGTCGTGAACCTCAGCTCACTTCTTGGTGTCCTCGCAGGTGAAGTCCGAGAGGACCAGCCTGCCGGGCAGGTTCGTGGACGCATCGATCAGCGTGCCGGCCGACTCGACCCTGAAGTGCTGCGTCGAGTTGGTGATCTTGCTCGGCCCCACCGTCCAGACGGTTCCGTCCGAGAAGGACGCGGTCAACGTGCCCGGGGCCGCCCCGCCGGTCTGGTTGTTCACGAAATGCCACGCTCCGACCGCATCGCCGCAGCTCTGGCCCTGGGCATTGCTGAGCTCTGCGGCGATCGCCGGCGAGCTGACACCGACGAGGGCGACCGCAGCCGCCGTCACCAAGAGTTTTCTGTGCTTCATCGTTTGTCCCTTGTCTCGAAGAGCCGTGGGCGCCCTGCCGCACGGTGACCGCTGCCCGGGACGTGCTGGCTCCGGTTCAGGGCTCTCGCCACCGTGCCGGGTCGGGAATGGGGATGAGCCGACTGGAACTACCGATTAGCCAATTTCGGGTAGCTGATCCGACCCCGAAGCAGACCAGCTCACTCCGGGGACGGGCCGACCTCTCCGAGGAGCGCGAGCCGGTTCCCCTGGCCGTCGGTGGAAAGCGCGAAGTCGACCCACGTCTGGTTGTTGTCGGTGGTCTCCTCCTGGAACGTCCCGCCTTCGTCGGCGACGGCGAAGATGCGGTAGTCCCCGTCGGCGAGGCCATCGATGTCGATGCTCTGGCCGGGAAGGTCCCAGTTGTAGTGGTCGGCCCATCCGGGTGTGAGGCCCATGACCAGGTGGGTGGAGTCCTCGCGGCCGCAGCCCTCGCGGGGGTAGACGGGCTCGTCCGGCCCCATGCCGACGTCGGCGCGCTTGAAGTCGTAGATGCAGAACCCGACCTTGTGGTCCGTGCGCGCCGTGCCGGTGGGCTTGCCGTCCTCGCCCAGGGCCTGGAGGTGATAGACCACATAGCGCTTCACGTGCCAGTGCTCATGCCCGTCACCACCCCAGACCGCCTCGGCCGGAGTGCGGACATGCTCGGCGCCCCCCTCGTCGTACGGGATGTCCTGGGTGAGGGTCCAGGACCCGTCCTGGCCCTTGTCGGCGGTCAGGTGAAAGTCGCCTTCGCCCACATTGACGACGGTCGAGCTGAACTCGACGGTCCAGCTGTCCCCGGCCTTCTTGGTGTGGAGATCGGTCGGCGGCACCGGGACGAGATCGGGCAGCTGCGGCGACCCGGACGCCGGTTCCGACCACCGGGCTTCGGCATCTCCCTCGCAGCCGGCGGCGAGCGCCACCAGCAACACCGAGCACACCACAGCAGCCGGTGTGGTGATGCGGTTCCCGGCGGAATGCATCTCCCGATGGTCGCAGGAGTCGTGCGGCTTCGGAGTGGATCGGCAGACTTCGTGCCCCGGCGAGCTGGGCGCCGATCAACGGGTCCGTCTGAAGCTCTGCTGCCCCACGCCAACGCGAGTGGGGCGACGGCGGCGACCGCCGTCGCCCCATCCCGTGGGGTACGCCGTCAGGGGTTGCAGTTCGTCGCGGTTTCGACCTGAATGCAGGTGTTGCTGCCAGCGCCGCCGTCGGCCTCGTCACTGGCGCCCTCGCCGCCGTCGATGACGTCGGAGAAGCCGCCGTCCACCGCGTCCAGGGCTGCCGTCGCGGTCCCCTTGGCGATGTCGCCGTAGAGCAGGTCGCTGCCGACGCCGCCGAAGATGGTGTCGTCGTTGCCGCGGCTCGACCAGGTCGCTCCCGGGGAGACGTTGCCGGTCTCGAAATCGCCGTACACCGTGTCGTTGCCGGCGCCGGCTTCGATGTAGTCGTCGCCGCCCTCCAGCATGACGGCCTTGGCTCCGAGGAACCCGGTCTTGCCGTCCCCGTAGATGACGTCGGAGCCCTCGCCGCCGTAGATCACGTTGTGCCCGGCGTCGAACGTCACGATGGCGACGATGCGCACCTCTTCCACGTTGCCGTAGATGACGTCGGCGCCCTCACCACCGTGAATGGTGTCGGAAGCGCTGAGCGCGGCGACCCCGCTCTCGCTGTCGAAGTTCTGGAAGTCGCCGAAGATGACGTCGGAGCCCCCGTCGCCGTAGATGGTGTCGTTGCCGCTTCGGTAGAGCACCGGGCCGGGGGTGTGCACCTCACCGTAGATCGTGTCGGTCCCGCCACCGCCGCAGATCACGTCGTTGCCGTCGAGACCGGAGATGACGTCGTTGCCATCCAGACCGACGATCACGTCGACTCCGTCGGTCCCGGTGAGGGTGTCGTCGCCGTCGGTGCCGACGATGCTGGCGGTCTGTCCGCCGCAGGCGACGTCGGCCTGCGCCGCAGATGCCGAGACGGGCACGACGAGCAGACCGAGGCAGCCGGCGGCAGACAGCAGGGCGGTGGCGCGGGCCTGGGGCCAGGCAGCAGTGTTGAAGGGCAGAGGCATGGGGCATCCTTCCGAGACGCAGGGTGCGAAGTGGACGACCAGGCGAGCTGAACTGTTGGTCGGCATCGAGAGCGTAGGGGTGCCGTTGTATCCCTACAAGGATGAACTCGGAGGTGAGCCCCGTCTGCATTGAGATGGAGCAGGCTCCGGGGCCGTTCGAGATCGACGTGGTCGCACACTGGGGGCACACCCTGAAGGGGGAGCGCGCCTGGACGATGACCGTCACGTCTACCTCGGACAGACCGAGACATCGCAATCCGCAACCGGGGCCACTCCCGGGTGTGGCAGCTCAGCGCTCGTCCAGGAACTCCTCGGCCGGGGCATATGCCATGACCCGCTCCGCCTTGCCGGCCCGCTCCTTCTTGGACATGCTCGCGGACTTCATCAGGCTCAGGATCGCAGTGACGGTGAGGGTCACGAGGATCACCGTGAGCGACACCAGGATCGGGATCTCCGGCGCCCAGGCGACACCGTTGTGGTGGGCCGCCTCGAGGATGAGCTTGACGCCGATGAAGCCGAGCACGATGGCCAGCCCGTAGGAGAGGTACACGAGGCGGTCGAGCAGACCGCCGATCAGGAAGTACAGCTGGCGCAGCCCCATCAGCGCGAACACGTTCGCGGTGAAGACGATGTACGGCTCCTTGGTGAGCCCGAAGATCGCGGGAATCGAGTCGAGGGCGAAGATCAGGTCGGTGGTTCCGATCGCGATCATGACGATCAGCATCGGCGTCACCAGGCGTTTGCCGTCGATGCGAGCGATCAGCGACGCGCCCCGGTACTCGTCCGTCGACGGGAGCACCCGGGCCGTCGCTCGGAGCACAGGGTTCTCCTTGAACTCCTCCTCGCCTTCGTCCGCGGTGGCGAGCTTCCAGGCGGTGTAGACGAGGAACGCACCGAAGACGAAGAACACCCAGTCGAAGCGCGCGATGGCCTCGGCGCCGAGCGCGATGAAGACTCCTCGCAGCACCAGTGACAGCGCGATGCCGATCAGCAGCACCTTCTGCTGGTAGTCGCGGGGCACGGCGAACTTGGCCATGATGAGCAGGAACACGAACAGGTTGTCGACCGAGAGCGAGTATTCGGTCAGCCAGCCCGCGAAGAACTCACCGCCGATGGTTCCGTCGACGAACATCGTCAGGCCGAGGCCGAACAGCACGGCCAGGCTGACGTAGATCGACACCCAGATCGACGCCTCACGCAGCGATGGCTCGTGCGGCTTGAGGGCCACGATCACGAAGTCCACGGCCAGCACGCTGATCGTGGCGAGGATCGTGATGATCCATACCGATGACGAAACGTCCATGCTCTTGTTCCTTCTCCAGGCAAGGGAGGGTCAGGGGCCTCGCTCGACGCGGGGCTCCACCCCTCGATCAACTCGGTCTAGGCGCCGACGGCGCGCTGCTTCTTGTGGGCACGCATGGCAGCTCGCCGCTGCTTCTGCTCGAACACCCGCTGCGCGTACGTCAGGTACGCCGCGGCCAGCCCGGCGGCCAGGCGGTTGTGGTCGCGGATGCGCAGCAACCACGGTGGTGCGAGCCTCTCGTGCAGCCAGATGAAGCCGAACGCGAGGCCGGGCGCGAGTAGCGCGTTGTACAGGTAGAAGGCCACTAGGTCGGTCGACAGGCCCAGACTTCCGTCGAGGTAGACGCCCGCCGAGGTCTCCTGCACGATGCGGCTGACCGGGTAGCCGACCAGCCAGAACAGGGCGCACGGCGCGTAGACGCCCACCCGCGCGATGCCTTGCGCACACAGGATCGTGTACGTACCGCCGAAGAGCGCCATCGGGATCCCCAGCCCGAGCGCGTTGACGAGGGCAAGGCCCGGCGACAGGCCCACCACGAGGGTCGCCAGCCCGGCGAACACGCCGGCCATGGCCCCGACCCCGGCCCCGGGGAGCATGAGCTCCCCGAGGCCGGCGAGTCGTGATCTCTTCACGGTGATCAACCCATGTCCGCGACACCGAAGACGAGCACGCTGTAGAGCAGCATGCCGAGGTAGAACACCGCAGCGAACCCGATGATCACGTTGGAGACGATGCCCGGCCTGATCGGCTTCGGCAGGATCCGGTTGTTCACCAACAGCAATGTCACGCAGTAAGCGCCCATGGCGAACGTGGACAGGAACGCCAGGATGTCCAGCACCGCTCCCGGGCCGTCAGCGGGACCCCAGTTCACGATGATGATTCCGAAGGCCACCACGCCCCAGAGGAACGCGCCGTACAGCTTCGGCATGCCGATCTTCTTGGCACCCTTGACGTTGTTGAACACCATGTCGGCCTGACCACGTGAGAACGAGTCGAACAGACCCAGCGTGGCGTTGAGACCGATCAGCGCGATGAACCCGAGGAAGATCCCGCCCAGCGCCTCGGTACCGGCCGCCGAGAAGGCGTCCGCCATCGCCGGCAGCGCCGCGTCGCGGTCGCCGTCCAGCAGACTTGCCTTCACGGTCGTGCTCTGCCTCGACGCCGCCATCGCCATCACCGTGAACGAGACGGTGACCAGCATGGTGACGCCCCAGAACAGGAAGAGGGCGTCGAAAGTGATCCACTTGCGCCAGCCCTTCCACTTCTCCATCTCCACCGGGTCCTCGGTGTCGAACATGAACCCACGCGCCGGCATCGCGACGACATCGGTCTCCCTGGCGTGGGCCACGCCTGCGAGCTTCGGGATGTGCGCGCCCATGGCCGCGCCGCTCTCCCGCAGGTGCAGCGTGTACCACATCTGCTGCATGCCCGACGGGCCGGCGAAGGCGATCGAGCCGACGACGACCGGGAACCAGGCCGCGGTCATCATGCCGTCGGGGAAGTAGCCGAAGGCGAACATGCCGGTCAGGGTCGCGCCCAGGTCGGCCAGGCTGCCGACCATCGAGGCGATGATGGCGGTGCCGATGACCAGACAGCCGATCAGGACGCCGAGCACCTTCTCCAGCAGGTCGTAGATGACCCGGGCCGCGGTGAACACCACAGCCACCAGGACCAGCGCGATGGTGCCGGTGATCTGCCAGGGAATCCCCGTGAGGTTCTCGAACGCACCGGCGCCGGCAGACATGTGACCGGGCCAGATGTAGACGCCGATCGCCGTGGCGAAGAAGAACCACATCAATGGCTTGAACACACGCGCCGCGCCCGTGAAGATACTCTCCCCGGTCGCCATCGCATAGCGGGCCATCTCCAGCATGACGACGGCCTGGAGCGAGACACCGATGAGGAAGAACCACCGGATGTCCGGGCCGAACACGACCACCAGGCGCGGCCACATGAACGACTCGCCCATGCCCACGCCGAGCGCGAGCAGGAACACCGTCGGCCCGAGGATGTGCATCGATGGTGGTGCTTCTGGCAGCTTGCGGATGGGCAACGGGTCGAGCCCACCGGCGTGCCATACCTTCTCGGTGGTGGCAGAACTGGGTTCCTTCTCGGGAACCTCTGAAGATGAGACTGTGACGTCCAAGGCAAGGCCTCCTTATATCAACGTCAGCGACGAACATTCCGACGATTTGATCTGGCATGGGAAACACCCAGGGCCATTCAGTTGCCTCACCCGCTCTCAGGTCTCCGTTGACCGTTCTCACTTCATCGGCCACCTCGCGTGGCCGCCCAAGTCTCAGCCGCCGAGTGTCCCCGCGTTCCGGGCCCACCGGTACTTCGCACCGAGCACGTCGACGGGCATCTCGGTGGTGTAGGGATAGGCCACGACGCCGCGCTCGTACAGGTACGTGCTGGCCTCCTCGACCTCGACGTCACCGGAGAGGGAGGCGACCACGGGCTTCTCGATGCCCTTGGCGCGGTACTCCTCCACCACCTCGGCGACGAGCTTCGCGAAGACCATCGGCGGCGTCACGATCGTGTGCCAGTAGCCGAGGATCAAAGCATGAATCCGATCGTCCTCCAGGCCCAGCGCGATCGTGTTCCGGTACGTCGACGGCGGCTCCCCGCCGGTGATGTCGACCGGGTTGCCGGAGGCTCCGAACGGCGGGATGTACTCGTCGAACTTCGCCGCGAGGTCCTCTGGCATGTCCATCAGTGTCATGCCGTTGTCCACCACCGCGTCGGAGAGCAGCACGCCCGAGCCGCCGGCGCCCGTGATGATCAGGACGTTCTCACCCTTCGGCGTGGGAAGCTTCGGCACGCCCCGGGCGAACTCGAGCAGATGGCTCAGGCCCGGCGCCCGGATCACACCGGACTGCCTGAGGATGTCGTCGTACACCTTGTCGTTGCCGGCCAGCGCGCCCGTGTGCGAGCTCGCCGCCCGGGCGCCCATGTCGGTGCGTCCGGCCTTGAGCACGACGACCGGCTTCTTCTTGGAGACCCGTGAGGCGATCTCGGCGAACGAGCGCCCGTCCTTCAGGTCCTCCAGGTGCATCGCGATCAGCTGCGTGTTGTCGTCGGACTCGAAGAACGTGAGCAGGTCGTCCTCGTCGATGTCGGCCTTGTTGCCCACGCCGACGATCGAGGAGACGCCCATCTTCGACGACCGGCTGAATCCGAGGATGGCCATGCCGATGCCGCCGCTCTGGGAGGACAGCGCCACGCTGCCCTTGACGTCGTACGGCGTGCAGAACGTCGCACAGAGGCTCTCCGGCGTGTAGTAGTAGCCGTAGATGTTCGGGCCCAGGATCCGCACGCCGTGCTTACGGGCCACTGCGACGGCCTCGTCCTGCAGCTCCTGATTACCGGTCTCGGCGAAGCCGGACGGGATGAGGATCGCGCCGGCGACGCCCTTCTCACCGCACTGCTCGAGCGCCCCGGCGACGAACTTCGCCGGCACCGCGAACACAGCGACGTCGACATCGCCGGGGACGTCGGTGATGCTCTTGTAGGCGGGCAGGTCGAGCACGGTGTCGGACTTCGGGTTGATCGGGAAGATCGAGCCCCGGTATCCGCCGTTGATGAGGTTCCTCATCACCGAGTTGCCGATCTTGCCCTCCTCGTTGGAGGCGCCGATCACGGCGATCGCCTTCGGCTTCATGATCCGGTTCATCGACGCGAGGATCTCGTCCTGCGTGAACTGCACCGGCTGCTGGCCGCCCTCGGGGTCGACGATGATCCGTACGTCGACAGCCGTTGCGCCGTCGGGGCCGGCGAGCACCGGGTTCAGGTCGACCTCCGAGAACTGCGGGAAGTCGTTGACCAGGTCGGAGAGGCCGGTGATGATGCCGGTCAGCGCCTCCTTGTCGACTGCCTTGGCGCCACGCACGCCGTTGAGAATCTCTGCGGCCCCGATGCCCTCGACCATCGACATGGCCTCGTCGTGCGTGGTGGGAGCGAGGCGGAACGTGATGTCCTTGAGCACCTCGACGAGCACGCCTCCGAGGCCGAACGCGACGACCTTGCCGAACGCCGGGTCGGTGACGGCACCGACGATGACCTCCTGCACGTCGGCGCCCGTGTCGAGCATCTTCTGAACCTGGACGCCGATGATGTCGGCGTCGGCCTGGTAGGCCTTCGCGCTGGCGAGGATCTGGTCGTACGCCTCACGTGCGGCGTCCTCGCTGTCGACGCCGACGACCACACCACCGGCGTCGGTCTTGTGGAGGATGTCGGGCGAGACGATCTTCAGCACGACCGGGAATCCGATCTCCCTGCTGAGCTTCGCGGCCTCGCCACCCGAGGTCGCGAGCGCCTCGCCTGGCGTCGGGATGCCGTAGGCGTCGGCCACGAGCTTCGCCTCGGGAGCGCTGAGACTGGTCCGCCCGTCGGCCAGCGCCTTGTCGAGAATCTCCTGGACGGTTTCGCGGTCGTGTGCCATGCCTACTCCTGTTTCTGGATCGGATGTACGTATGTGTCGGTGCGTGAGCAGCGGGCCGGTCAGATGACCCCCGCCGCCTTGAGTTCGTCGATCTCCGACGGGTCGATGCCGATGTCCTGCAGGAGCTCGGCGTTGTGCTCACCGAGTGCCGGAGACGGGAGCACCTCGACGGGTGAGTCGGAGAGCTTGATCGGACAGCCGACGGTCTTGAACACACCTCGCTGCGGGTGGTCGACCTCGACCACCGCTCCGAGCTCGGCCAGGGTCTCGTCTTCGAGCAGCTCCTTGGTGCTGAGGATCGGACCGCACGGCACGTTGAGCGCGTTGAGGGTGTCCATGACCGCCCACTTGTCGTGCTGGGTGGTCCACTCCTCGATCAGCTGGAACATCTTGTCCAGCTTGTTGAGCCGCGCCTCAGGGGTGGCCCACTCCGGGTCGTCCGCGAGCTCGGGTCGCCCGAGGAGGTCGGCGATCTTCGGCCAGCCCGGCGGCTGGACGATCACGTAGATGTAGTCGTTGGGCCCGCCAGGGCTGCACTTGACGGCCCAGCCCGGCTGCCCGCCGCCCGACGCGTTGCCGGACCGCGGGACCTCGTCGCCGAACTCGGAGTTGGGGTACTCCTTGAGCGGGCCGTGAGCGAGCCGCTGCTGGTCGCGCAGCTTCACCCGGGTCAGGTTGAGCACCGCCTCCTGCATGGCCACGGTGACCCTCTGACCCCGCCCGGTCTGCACCCGCTGGTACAGGGCCGCCAGGACGCCGGCGACCAGGTGCATGCCGGTGCCCGAGTCGCCGATCTGGGCCCCGGTGGCAGTCGGCGGCCCGTCCTCGAACCCGGTCGTGCTCATCGCGCCGCCCATCGCCTGCGCCACGACCTCGTAGGCCTTGCAGTCGGCGAACTTGCCTGGTCCGAACCCCTTGATCGAGGCGTAGATGAGTGCGGGGTTGATCTCCTCGAGCCGCTCCCAGGTGAAGCCCATCCGGTCGATCGCGCCGGGCGCGAAGTTCTCCACGAGGATGTCGGTCTTCTTGATCAGCTCGGCGAAGATCTCCTTGCCTCGCTCGCTCTTCATGTTGAGCGTGATGCTGCGCTTGTTGCAGTTGAGCATCGTGAAGTAGAGGCTGTCGACATCCGGCAGGTCGCGCAGCTGCTGGCGCGTGATGTCACCGGTGACCCCCTCGAGCTTGACCACATCGGCACCGAGCCAAGCCAGAATCTGTGTGGCGGAAGGACCCGACTGCACATGCGTCATGTCGAGCACGCGGACGCCTTCTAGTGCTTTGCCCATGTGACTTCTCCTTGTGAAGGGCTGTGGTGAGCCCGCGCAAATTGTGGACTGTATACCGTATGGGGCTGGTCACATTCCTACCTGCCCGGCTTGCCGATGTCTAGTAGGAAGAGAGCCGAAGTTCGAGAAATTGGATGCAGTATGCAAAGTGGGCCGGTGTTCCGAGGCTTGTTCACTCCCCCGAGGGCCGGTCCAGGTCGTGGGGCCGCTCCACGCTCGGCTCGCCCACGAGGGCAGCCACCAGGTCGACGAGACCGACGTCGCATCAGGCGGGCACCGGGCCCAGCCCGAGCCGCGCTCCGGAGACGGCTCGCAGTCACGGACGACGCGGAGCGCCGTCAGCACATCCCGACTCCGCGCTGCGGCCGGACCGGGAGGGCGGGGCGGCCCGGCTGCTTGAGGAAGCGCACCAGCCCGGCAGCACCGATGGCCAGCACGCCCGCGATGACGAAGACCGGCGGGTAGTCGAGCCTCGACACGAGCAGGGCCCCACCCCCGACGCCTGCGATGCCGCCCACGGCCTTGGCGCTGTACAGGACGGACTGGTTCTGCAGCACGCTGCTCTGGCCGAAGTACTCGAGCACCAGGCTCCCGAAGATCGCGTAGAACGCACCGCCACCCAAACCGGCGACCACCGCGAAGAGCACGAACCCGGCCGTACTGCCCAGGTGCCCGGACAGCGCGAGGCCGAACTGCGCCACACCGGCGAGAAGCAGCACGTGCGCAAGCACCCGCGACCGGCCGAACGAGTCGGAGAGCCGAGCCGCAACAGGCCTGCCCACGCCACTGACGGCGGCCAGCGCGGCCACCGCGGCCGCCGCGGCAGCCACGCCGAGGCCCCCGTCGACCGCCGCTCCGCCCACGAAGCCGATACCGAAGAGCGACACCGCCGTGGCGAGGGCGAAGATCAGCCACATCAGCGGGAGGGCACCGGTGCGCAGGGCGTCGCTCGGCGCGTAGTCACGCACGGCGGGGACGTTGTTCGGCAGACTGCGGTTGAGATGGTGGTCGATCGCCCACGACTGGGCATCGATCTCCCCCGGCCACCAGAAGCGCGGCGGCTCGACCAGTCCCGATCCCGCCACGGTGACCACGAGCAGGGCCACGGCTGCGAGGACGTCGAACACGAGGACGCGCCCGCCGGCCGACGACACCGCAGCGAGTGCCGCGATGCCCGGCACCGCGCCGACGGCGAAGCCGCCTGTGACGAGACCGATCACGGAGGCGCGCTTCTCCGGGTACCAGTCGGCTGCGGTTGCGACTCCCATCGAGTACACGAGGCCGGCGCCCACGCCCCCCAGCCCGGCGTACCCGAACGCCGCCAGGGCGAAGCTGTCCGCGTGGGCGAGGCTGGCCAGCCCTGCGGCCGCGAGCACGCCGCCGCTCACGACAGCCACCGCGGGAGTGATCAGCCGTCGCCGATTGAGCCACGCCGCGGGCACGGCGGTTCCGGCCTGCACGACCACGAAGAGCGCGAGCAGCCACATCGTCTGGACGCCGCCCCAGGTGCTGGCTGCCGGCAGGCCGAGTACGGCGAAGCCGAAGGCGTACTGCAGAGGACTGATGGCCGCCAGGCAGAGCCAGGCGCGCCAGAGCTGGTGGCGCCGGGAGTGGGCGGTGAGCTGCTCCGCACTCTCGCCGATGCGATAGTGCCGACCGTAGACGTCGCGTACCTCACGCGGGGCTGCGCTGGTGGTCTCTGCTCGAGCGCCCATCCTGGTCACCTCAGACTATTGCATACCGTATGGAATATGTTGTACGCCTGATTGGGCATCCTGTCTAGCCGTCCGCCGAAATTCGCTCGACCCGGCCAGGTGAGAAGCGGCGATGCGCTCGCCCAGAACCGGCAGGAGCCGGTCACCCTCGGCGAGGCAGCGATCGAGATCGGGCTCGACGTCGTTGAGCGCATAGGCCGCCTGGATTCCTGCCGTGGCCAGGGCTCCGGCGTCGAGCAGGTTGCGACCGCAGACCGCGACCACGGGAATGCCTGCCGCCCGGGCGGCTGCGGCGACGCCGGCCACCGCCTTGCCGTTCAGGGTCTGCTCGTCGAGCGCGCCTTCGCCGGTGACGACGAGGTCGGCTCGTGCGAGGTGCTCGTGGAAGCCGGTCATGTCGAGCACCAGCTCGATGCCGGACTGCAGTCTCGCGTCGAGGAGCGCGAGGGCGGCGAAGCCGACACCGCCGGCCGCGCCCGCTCCTGCGGCCTGTCGCTGGTCATCACCCGTGGTGTCTGCCACGACGTCCGCCCAGTGATCGAGCGCGGCTTCGAGCTGCGTGACCTGCTCGCCGTCGGCCCCCTTCTGCGGACCGTAGACCGCTGCGGCACCTCGGGGGCCGGTCAGCGGGTTGTCGACGTCGCAGGCGACGACAACGTCGACGCCGCTCATGCGCCGTCGTAGGGCGGTCAGGTCGACGGCGGTCGCCGCGTCGAGCCCGGCGCCCCCCTCACCGATCTCGCGGCCGTGCGTGTCGAGCACCACCGCACCGAGCGCCCGGAGCAGGCCCGACCCGCCATCGGTGCTGGCGCTGCCCCCGATTCCGAGCACGATGCGGGTGCACCCGGCATCGACCGCGGCCGCGATCAGCTCCCCGGCCCCTCGCGAGGTGGCGGTCATGGGGGCGAACCGGTCATCGGCCAGGCGGACCAGGCCGGCGACGTCGGCGAGCTCCACGACTGCGGTGTCACCGCGACGCGCGTAGCCGCTGCGCACAGCCCGGCCGGTGGGACCGGCCGCCACGACCGGCACCAGCTCGTAGCCCGCCGCCAGGGCTGCGGCGAGCGTGCCGTCGCCGCCGTCCGCGACCGGCTGCGAGATCGTGGTGACGTCGGAGCGGGCCCGCCGCACGCCTCTCGCGACGGCGTCCCCGACCTCGGCCGCGGTCAGTGATCCCTTGAACTTGTCTGAGGCGATCAGGACCGTCGGCACGGTCGCCTCAGTCGCGCGACGCGATCGCCGTCGGCGCGTCGGCGACGCTCTCGGCGACCTCCTCGAACTCCATGACACCGTCGATCTCCGTGCCCATCGAGATGTTCGTGACGCGCTCGAGGATGACCTCGACGACGACCGGCACGCGGTACTCCGCCATGAGTGCCTTGGCCTTCTCGAACGCCGAGCCCAGGTCGGCGGGGTCGGTCACCCGGACCGCCTTGCAGCCCAGGCCCTCGGCGACCTTGAGGTGGTCGACGCCGTATCCGCCCATCTCAGGACTGTTGATGTTGTCGAAGGCCAGCTGCACGCAGAAGTCCATGTCGAACCCGCGCTGCGCCTGCCTGATCAGCCCCAGGTAGGAGTTGTTCACGACCACGTGGATGTAGGGGATGTTGAACTGCGCCCCCACTGCGAGCTCCTCGATGAGGAACTGGAAGTCGTAGTCGCCGGACAGTGCGACGACCTGGCCGTCGGGGTCGGCGGTGGCCACGCCCAGTGCGGCGGGCAGCGTCCAGCCCAGTGGACCGGCCTGGCCGGCGTTGATCCAGTGCCGGGGCTTGTAGACGTGCAGCATCTGCGCGGCCTGGATCTGCGACAGTCCGATCGTGCTGATGTAGCGCGTCTCGGGCCCGAACGCGCGGTTCATCTCCTGGTACACGCGCTGAGGCTTGATCGGGATGTTGTCGAAGTTCGTCTTGCGCAGGAGCGTCCTCCTGCGAACGCGGCACTCCTCCGCCCAGGCCGTGCGGTCGGGCAACCTGCCCTCGGCGGCCCAGTCCTTTGCGACCTCGACGAACGCCTCGAGCGCAGCCCGAGCGTCGGAGACGATCGAGTAGTCCGGCGAGAAGACCCGGCCGATCTGCGTGGGCTCGATGTCGACGTGCACGAACCTCCGGCCTTTGGTGTACGTGTCCAGGCCACCGGTGTGGCGGTTGGCCCACCGGTTACCGATGCCGAGCACGAAGTCGGACGCCAGCATCGTCTCGTTGCCGTAGCGGTGCGACGTCTGCAGGCCGACCATGCCTGCCATCAGCGGGTGGTCGTCGGGGATCGTTCCCCAGCCCATCAGCGTGGGCACCACGGGCACCCCGGTGACCTCGGCCAGCTCGACGAGCAGGTCGGCGCCGTCGGCGTTGATCACGCCGCCACCCGCCACGATCAGCGGGCGCTCGGCGTCGACGAGCATCGAGAGCGCCCGCTCCGCCTGCGCCCGGGTGGCGGACGGCTTGCTCACCGGCAACGGCTCGTAGGTGTCGATGTCGAAGTCGATCTCTTTGAGCTGCACGTCGAGCGGCAGGTCGATGAGCACCGGGCCGGGCCGCCCCTCCCGCATCAGCTGGAACGCCTTCTGGAAGGTGCCAGGCACCTGGGCGGCCTCCATCACCGTGGTCGCCTGCTTGGTGAGCGGTCGGGCGATGTCGGCGATGTTGATCGCCTGGAAGTCCTCCTTGTGCAGCTTCGCCACCGGCGCCTGGCCCGTGATGCACAGGATCGGGATCGAGTCGGCGGCGGCGGAGTACAGGCCGGTGATCATGTCGGTACCGGCCGGGCCCGACGTGCCCACGCAGACGCCGATGTTGCCCGGCGCCGCGCGGGTGTAGCCCTCCGCCATGTGCGAGGCGCCCTCGACGTGACGGGCGAGCACGTGCTTGAGACCACCGTGGGCCTTCACCGCGCTGTAGAACGGGTTGATGGCGGCGCCGGGCAGCCCGAACAGCTGGGTGGCGCCCTCCTTCTCCAGGATGAGGACTGCGGCGTCGACCGCGCGCATGCGTGCCATGTCAGCTCTCCCCGGGGTCCGACGCGCTCGCGGTCAGCCCACTGAGCCGTTCGACGCCGCGCAGAAGCGCGGAGTGGTCGAGGCCACCGTCGCCGACCGCGCGAGCGGAGCCCACGAGCTGGGCGACCAGGGAGCCCAGGGGCACCGCGACGCCGGCCTCCCGGGCGGCAGAGGTGACGATGCCCATGTCCTTGTGGTGCAGCTCGATCCGGAAGCCGGGCTCGAAGGAGCGGGACAGCATGTTCTCCTTCTTCTGGTCCAGGACCTTGGAGCCGGCCAGGCCGCCGCCGAGCACCTCGAGCGCCGCCTTGGTGTCCACCCCGTACGCCTCCAGGAAGACCACTGCCTCGGCGAGTGCCTGGATGTTGGCCGCCACGATGAGCTGGTTGGCGGCCTTCACAGTCTGGCCGGACCCGTTGGGCCCGACGTGGACGATCGTCTTGCCGACGACGTCGAAGATCGGCTTGGCGGTCTCGAAGTCCTCGCCCGACCCGCCGACCATGATCGACAGGGCGGCGTTCTTGGCCCCCGCCTCGCCACCGGAGACCGGGGCGTCGAGGTAGCGGAAGCCGAGGTCGACCGCCTGCCGCGCCAGCTCCGCGGTGATATCGGGACGGATGCTCGAGAAGTCGATGATCAGCGCTCCCGGCTTGGCGGAGGCGAACACGCCGCCGTCGCTGGTGAGCACGGCCTTCACGTCGGGAGAGTCCGGCACCATGACACAGACGACGTCGGCGTCCGCGACCGCTTCGGCAGCGGAGCTCGCGGCCTGGCCGCCCGCTTCGACGAGCGGCTGCACGCCCCGGGGCGAGAGGTCGAACCCGGTCACGGCGTAGCCGGCGTTGGCGAGGTGCACCGCCATCGGACTGCCCATGATGCCGAGGCCGATGAAGGCGATCTTCTGGGTGGGGCTGCTCATGACAGGACCTTCCTTGCGGGTGGGGATCAGTGGGTGCCGGTGACTGCGGTGCGTCGATCGCGGGGCAGCCAGCCGAAGCTGTCGGTGCTGGTGGTGGACGGCTTGTACTCGAGGCCGACCCAGCCGGCGTAGCCGGCCGCCTCGAGGGCGACGAGCTGCCGGTCGAGCGGGAGGTCGCCGGTGCCGGGCTCGTTGCGGCCGGGGGCGTCGGCGATCTGGACGTGCGCGACCCGGCCGGCGTGCTGCGCTATGACGGCATCGACGTCGTCGCCGTCGACGGCGAGGTGGTACAGGTCGGCCAGCAGACCGATGTTCGACTCGCCCGCCCGGTCGATCGCCGCGAGCGCGTCGGCGGCGGTGAGCAGCGGGTAGCGCTCGGCGCCGCTGACCGGCTCGACGAGCACGGTGCCTCCGATACGTGCCGCCGCACGTGCGGCGAGGGCGAGGTTCTCCGCACCCAGCTCGTCCTGCGCCTCGGGTGCGGCGCCGTTGACACGGTTGCCGTAGAGCGCGTTGAAGGCGCGGCAGCCGAGCCGCTCGCCGATCCCGATCGTGGTCTCGACGTTGTCGCGGAACTCGGCGGACCTTTCGGGCCAGGAGACCAGCCCCCGGTCACCTCCCGGCATGTCGCCAGCGAAGAAGTTGAGACCGACCAACTGGACGCCGGCGTCCTGGATCGCCGTCACGAACGCGTCGACGTCCGCATCCGACGGGACCGCCTCTACGAAGGGCCACCAGAACTCGACACCGTCGAAGCCGGCATCGGCGGCCGCTGCCGGGCGCTCGAGCAGGGGCAGCTCTGTGAAGAGGATCGAGCAGTTGACCTCGTACCGGAGCGAGTGGCTCATGCGTCTCCCTTTCCCGTTCCAGGAGTGACAGGCGTGCGTTGCATCTCACTCTGAACACTGTATACAGTATGACGCCAGACGGTATACGGCTGCCTCTCACAGGTCAATGCCGACCACCGCTCGCTGACATTGCGGAGACACGGAAGTACACGCCTACGGACAGGAGTACCGATGAGGATCGCAGTTGTCGGCGCCGGAGCGATCGGCGCCTACTGGGGGGCGGCCCTGCACCGGGGAGGTGCCGAGGTGCACCTGATCGCGAGGAACCAGAACCTCGAGGCCATTCGGAAGAACGGCGTGCGGGTACTGAGTCCGCGGGGTGACTTCGAGGCGCATCCGCACGCGACCGACGACCCGGCAGAGGTCGGGCCCGTCGACTACGTCTTCCTCGGACTGAAGGCCCACAGCTACCCGACCTGCGGCTCGCTGGTGAACCCGCTCCTCGGCCCCCACACCGCCGTCATCGCTGCTCAGAACGGGATCCCGTGGTGGTACTTCCACGAGCTTCCCGGGCCCTACCGCGGACGCCGCATCGAGGCGGTGGACCCGGGCGGCGCCACGAGCACCGTCCTGCCCCCCGAACGCGCGATCGGCTGCGTGGTCTACCCCGCGACCGTGCTCGCGGCGCCGGGAGTGGTCCAGCACCTCGAGGGCACCCGCTTCTCGATCGGTGAGCCCTCCGGTGAGATCACCGAGCGATGCACCGCTCTGAGCGAGGCGATGATCGCCGGCGGCCTCAAGAGCCCCGTCGAGCCCGATATCCGCAACGACATCTGGATCAAGCTGATGGGCAACGTCGCCTTCAACCCCCTGAGCGCGCTCACCCGCGCGACCATGGTCGAGATCTGCCAGCACCCGCACACCCGCACGCTGGTCGTGCAGCTGATGGAGGAGACACTCGACATCGCGGCCCGCGTGGGCTGCACGCCCGACATCTCGATCGAGAAGCGACTGCGCGGGGCCGAGAACGTCGGCCACCACAAGACGTCGATGCTGCAGGACCTCGAGGCCAACAAGGCGCTGGAGCTCGACGCGATCGTCACGGCACTGGTGGAGCTGGCCGACCTGACCGGCGCCGAGGCTCCCACACTGCGCACCGTCTACGGCGCCACCGATCTCCTGGCGCGCAGGTACGGGCCGGAGGCACAGCTTCCGACCGCCATCCCCGAGCGCGACCCGCAGCCGGCCTGACCGCCATGCAGGTCGATCTAGCGATGTGTAGTCGCAACGCCTGGAATGAGACATACTCCATACAGTCTACGAAGACGTGGAGCAGGTGCCCGAGCAGCATGTGCAGAACCCACCCGCAGAGAGGAAATGCGTGACCATGACCGACGCTTCCAACCACCCCACGGAGGCAGAGGACGCCGACG
>NZ_SSXI01000214.1 GCF_004803405.1 Nocardioides sp.
ATCGGCGCGGGCGGGGGCACCCGGTCGGGCCCGGTCACGGGGGAGCCGACCGACGGCAGCACCTGGGTCGCGCCCTCTGTCGGGGCGGCGAGGCCGGCCGCGACCGCCTGCCCGGGATCCCGGAGCGCGCTGGCGAACGCCGCACCGTCGTCGTACCTCTCGGTGGGCTCCTTGGACAGGGCGCGCGTGACGACTGCCGCCAGGTCCGCGGGAACGCTCGGGGGCAGGGTCGGCACCGGGTCCTGCAGGTGAGCGAGCGCGGTGGCGACCGGCGTCTCCTTCTCGAACGGGCGCCTGCCCGTCAGGCACTCGAAGGCGACCACACCGAGGGAGTACACGTCGGACGCCGGTGTCGAGGGGTTGCCGCGGGCCTGCTCGGGGCTGAGGTACTGGGGAGTGCCCATCACCGAGCCGGTCCGGGTGAGCGCGACCGAGTCGGCCGCGCGGGCGATGCCGAAGTCGGTGATCTTCAGGCGTCGGTCGGCGGTGACGAGCAGGTTGGCCGGCTTCACGTCGCGGTGCACGATGCCCGCGCGGTGGGCCACGCCGAGCGCCTCGCCGGCCTGGGCCATCAGATCCTGCACCACCGCGGTGTCGAGGGTCCGGCCGCTGGCCCTCGCCTCGGCCAGCAGCGCCGAGAGGGGCTGTCCGTCGACCAGCTCCATGACGAGGTACGGCGACAGCGACTCGCGCTCCTCGCCGGCTCCGTAGTCGTAGACCCCGGCGATGGCGGGGTGGTGAAGGGCGGCCGCGCTGCGCGCCTCGCCCTCGAAGCGACTGCGGAACGTCGGGTCGTCGGCGTACTCGGCCTTGAGGACCTTGACCGCGACCGTGCGGTTGAGCCGGGTGTCGGTGGCGCGCCACACCACGCCCATGCCGCCGGTGGCGATCACGGAGTCGAGGCGGTAACGACCCGCCGGGTCGGCGTACTGGCTCATGGCTGGTGGCTCCCTCGCAGCGAACCCGCGCGGTCGCGGTCGCTGTTCGTCTCGCCGCGGACGCGGCTGCACGCTTCGGTCACTTGTTCAGCACCGCTTCCATCACTGCCTTCGCGATCGGACCGCCGAGCTGGCCGCCCGAGATGTCCTTCCCCGGGGCTTCCTGGATCATGACCGCGACCGCGACCTCGGCGTCCTCGGCCGGTGCGAACGAGACGAACCAGCCGTACGGCGGCTTGCCCTCCACCCCACGCTGCGCGGTGCCGGTCTTCCCGGCCACGCTGACGTCGGGAATCGCGGCGGGGAAGGCCGTGCCGTCGTCGACCGTGGCGACGAGGAGCTCGGTGAGGTCGGCGGCCGTCTGCGGGGAGATGGCGCTGCGCAGCTCCTCGGGCTCGGCCGTCTCCAGGACGTCGAACGCGGCGCTCTGCACCTCCTGCACCAGGTGTGGTCGCATCAGGGTGCCGCGGTTGGCGATCGCCGAGACGACCATGGCCATCTGCAGCGGCGTCGCCTGCACGCTGAACTGGCCGAATCCGGAGCGGGCCGTCTCCGCGTCGTCGAGCTCGCGGGGCTCCTGCTGCTCGCCGTCGACGACATCCACGACATCCCGCGGGAAGACCGACTGGGCCTGCGGCCCGAGGTCGAGGAGGTAGTCGCTGTTGAAGCCGAACGCCTCGGCCTGCTCGCGCAGCTTCTCGGGGCCGACCTCGACCGCCATCTTCGCGAACGCCGTGTTGCAGGACTGGGCCATCGCGGTCTCGAACGACACCTCCGTGGGGCTGCAACCGCTCCGGCCCTCGTTGTCGATCACGTTCTGCGAGCCGGTCGTGCCTGGTGCCTGCCACGTCGCGCCCGAGGGCACGTCGTCGCCGACGTCGTAGAGCCCGTCCTCGAGAGCGGCCGCGGCGGTGACGATCTTGAAGGTCGAGCCGGGGAACAGCCGGGTCTGGATGGTCCGGTTGACCAGCGGCTCGTGCGGGTCGGAGTCGAGCCGGTCGTAGGCCTTCTCGCGGGTCTCCCGGTCGTGGGAGGCCAGCTGGTTGGGGTCGTACGTCGGGAACGACACCATGGCGAGGATCCGCCCGGTCTTGGGCTGGATCGCCACCACCGCACCCTCGCCGTCGGGACCCACGGTGTCACGGAGCGACCGGAAGGCCGCCTGCTGTGCCGCGGCGTCGAGGGTGAGCAGCACGTTGCCGCCCTTGTTGGTGTCGCCCCGCGCCAGGTCGACCAGGCGATTCACGAACAACAGCGGGTCCTCACCGGAGAGCACCTCGTTCTGGCTGCGCTCGATGCCGGTCTGGCTCCCGAGCTGGAGGTAGCCCGTGACCGGCGCGTACAGCTGGCCCTGCGGGTAGACGCGGAGGTACTTGTAGCGGTCGTCGACCGGCTCGCTCTTGGCGACGGCGTCGTCGCCGACGAGGATCAGGCCTCGCTCGCGACTGAAGGCGGCTGCGGCGACCCGTGCGTTCTTCGGGTCGGTGTTGAGGTCTTTGGCACGCCAGAACTGGACGTAGCTGACGTTCAGCATCAGCGCGAGGAACAAGAACATGCAGAAGATGGAGACGGCGCGGATCGGCTTGTTCATCGGTCGGTCACCTCCCTCGGGACGGCCTTGACGATCTGCGTCTCCTGCTGGTCGGGGTCCCCGTCGGGCTCGGTGAGGTCGGGCAGCGGTCGCCGCGCCTGGTCGGAGATCCGCAGCAGGATGGCGATGATCACCCAGTTGGCGATGAGCGAGGAGCCGCCGTAGGACAGGAAGGGCGTGGTGAGGCCGGTCAGTGGGATCAGCCGGGTGACGCCGCCGATCACGACGAAGATCTGGAGCGCGAAGACGGCCGCGAGGCCGGTGGCGACCAGCTTGCCGAAGCCGTCGCGGGAGATCAGTGCCGCGCGGAGGCCGCGTTCGACGACGAGGCCGTAGAGGAGCAGCACCGCCATCACGGCGGTGAGGCCGAGCTCCTCCCCGATCGCCGCGAGGATGAAGTCGGACTCGGCGTACGGGACCCGCTCCGGCATCCCCTCGCCCAGACCGCGCCCGATCAGGCCGCCCCACGCGAAGCCGTAGAGCGCCTGGACCAGCTGGTAGCCGCTGCCGTCCGGGTCGGCGAACGGGTCGAGCCAGATGTCGACCCGCTGCTGGACGTGGCCGAAGAGCCGGAACGCCATGGCCGCGCCGCCGAAGAACAGCAGGCCGCCGACGACCAGCCAGCCCGGCCGCTCGGTCGCGACATAGAGCATGACCAGGAAGAGGCCGAAGAAGAGCAGGCTGGACCCGAGGTCGCGCTGGAGGACCAGGATGCCGAGGCTGATCACCCACATCATCAGGATCGGGCCGAGGTCGCGGCCGCGCGGAAGGTCGAGGAACAGCACCCGGCGGCCGGCGAGCGCGAGGGCGTCGCGGTGCACCACCAGGTAGCCGGCAAAGGTGACCACCAGCAGCACCTTGGCGATCTCACCCGGCTGGAAGCTGAACGGACCGAGCGAGATCCAGATCCGGGCGCCGTTGATCTCCTGTCCGAGCACCGGGAGCATCGGCAGGATCAGCAGCACGATCGCCGCCAGTCCGGAGGTGTAGGTGAACCTGGCGAGCAGCCGGTGGTCGGGCAGCACGACCAGGGTGGCGATGAACAGCACCACCCCGAGCGTCATCCAGGTCAGCTGCTGGCTCGCGAGGTTGGAGTCCTTCGCGAGGTCGAGCCGGTGGATGATCGCCAGCCCCAGCCCGTTGAGGGCCGCGACCACCGGCAGCAGCACCGGATCGGCGTAGGGCGCGACCATCCGCACCGCGACGTGGCCGGCCACGACGAGCACGGCCAGCCAGCCGCCGTACCCGATCAGGTCGGCGGGGACCTCACCGTCGACACCCAGCCCCACCGACGCGTAGGCGCCGATGCCCACGACGAGCGCGAGGATCAGCAGGAAGAGCTCCGCGCCCCGCCGGCGGCGGTGCACGAAGCCCATCAGGGCGGAGTTGGTGGCCATGTCAGCGGGCAGTCACGAGTCGTTGCCGGGTTCGAAGGGTTCGGCGTGGTGGGCCGGTTCGTCGGGCAGGCTGGTCGCGGAGCCGATGGAGCTGCCGAGGTCGCTGGCGGAGCCGCCCGTGCTCTCGGGGGCGTCGGTCGGCTCGGGGTCCGGGGTGCGCGCCTCCTCGCCGAGCTGCTGCACGGTCTCGGCAGCGTCCTCGAAGTTGTCGGCGGCGATGCCCTCGCGCACCCTGTCCTGCTTGACCTCGGGGAGGTCGTCGAGGGACAGGTCGGTGGTGCGGTAGACGGCGGAGAGGCCGGGCACCTGGACCCCGCGGTAGATCACGACGTTCCCGTCGTCCTCGCCGATGTAGTACTGCTGCTGGCTCCACCAGTAGCTACCTCCGAGGACGATCCAGGCCAGGCCCAGCAGTACGGCGAGCGCGAGCAGACGCCGGGGCCAGGTGAACCGCTGCGGCGGCTGGGGGGCGTACCGGGCCGCCTCCGGGTCGATCGGCGGGTCGGCGCGGATCGCGTAGTCGATGCCCGCCGGGATCTCGGCAGTGACCGGCTCGAGCTCGCCGGTGTCGCCCGAGCGGTGTCCGCGGAACAGGGCACGCGGGGCGCGACGCTGCTTGAGATCGGCGGCGGCGCCCACGACCTGGGGCTCCTGCGGGGCGATGCCGGCATCGGCGTCGGCCTCCTCCGCGCTGAGCACGTCGGCGACCACGCAGGTGACGTTGTCGGAGCTGCCGGCGTCCAGGCTCGCGCGCACCAGCTCGATCGCGGCGAACTCCGGGGTGCCGGTGGAGAGGATCTGGGCGAGCCGACCGTCGTCGAGGACCCCGCTGGCGCCGTCGCTGCACAGGAACAGGCGGTCGCCGGCCACCAGCTCGAGCGCGAACAGGTCGGGCTCCACCTCGTGCAGCCCGTCGAGGGCCTTCAGGATCAGGTTGCGGTGCGGGTGGACCCGCGCCTCCTCCTCGGTGATCCGCCCCTCGTCGATCAGGCTCTGCACGAAGGTGTGGTCGTTCGTGAGCTGCGAGAGCTCGCCGTCGCGGTAGAGATAGCCGCGCGAGTCCCCCACATGCCCGACCGCGAGCCGGCCGCCGTCGAAGAGCGCGACGGTGGCGGTGGTGCTGGTGCCGTTGAGCGAAGCGTCCTGGTCGACCTGGGAGCCGATGGAGACGTGTGCCTCGTGCAAGCCGTCGTTGACGCGGTCGATCAGGTCCACCGAGCCGGGGGGCTCGTCGAGCTGGCGGAGCTCGGCGATCGCCGTACTCGAGGCGATGTCTCCGCGCGCCGCCCCGCCGACGCCGTCACAGACCGCGAGCAGCCAGGGGCCGGCGTAGCCGGAGTCCTGGTTGTCCTTGCGCACCCGTCCGACATCGGAGACCGCATGGAATCGGAGCCGGAGCGCCGCGCCGGCCGGCTGGACCGGGACGTGGGGGACGGAGCCGTCCGCTTCCGCAGGGTCGGGAGGGCCCCCAACGGAGGTAGAGGCAGGTTCTGTCATCTACTTCCTCAGCTCCAGAATGGTCTTTCCGATGCGGACCTGCGATCCGAGCCCGACCGGGACCGGCTGGGTGATCCGCTGGGTGCCGAGATAGGTGCCGTTCGTGGAGCCGAGATCCTCGACGTACCACTGGGTGCCCGACGCGACGATCCGCGCGTGCCGGGTGGAGACGTAGTCGTCGTCGAGCCGGATCGCCGCGTCGTTGCCGCGACCGATCAGGATCGGCGCGTTCGCGAGGTCGGCGGTGATCCCCGTGTTGACGCCCTGCACCACGGCGACGTGGGTGGGCCGACCGCGGCGGGGAGCTTGGGGCTTCGGTGCGCGCGGCTGCTTGCCGGGGGCCGGTGCGGTGGGCACCCGAGCGCCGAACATGTCCGAGCGGATCACCGAGATCGCCGAGAGCACGAAGATCCAGAGGATCGCGAGGTAGGCGATCCGTACCAGGAACAGGGTCAGCTCAGACATCCGCCGCCTCCTCCATCAGTCGGAGGGTCAGCGAGGTGTGGCCGATCTGCACGCGGGAGCCGTCCCGCAGCGCCGCACGCGGGACCTTCTGCCCGTCGACCCGGATCCCGTTGGTGGAGCCCATGTCGTGGACCTCGACCTGGACCGGGCCGCCACCGGGCACGGCGTCCGCCCCGGGAGAGCTGGTGATCAGGAACTCCGCGTGCCGCCGGCTCACACCCGGGTCGTTGATCCGGATGTCCGCCTCGCTGCCGCGTCCGACGACGAGGCCCGGTGGCTGCAGCGGGTGCTGGGTTCCGTTGACCTCGAGCACGGCGCGGGTGCGGAGGTTGCCGTGCGGGCGGGAGTGGCCGGTCACGGACGCCTCCGCCTTGCTGCGGACCCGGAACCGTCCGGTGCCGAGGTCCTCGGCCGTCTCGAACGTGATCCGGATCGGGCCGGGGAAGACGTAGCTCTGGAGCTCGGCGTGCTCGTTGAGCTGCTCGGCGAGCTCCCGCTCCAGGGTCGAGTCGTACGGCGCCATCCGCTCCAGGTCGCCCGCGGACAGCTCGACGAAGAAGCTGTTCGGCACCAGGCGGCGCTGCCGGGACAGGACCTGTGCCTTGTTGTCCAGCTCGCGCTGCAGCGCTGCCGCGATCTCGACCGGCTGCACGGCGCTGCGGAAGGTACGGGCGAAGACACCGGAGATCGCCTGCTCCAGCTTCTGCTCGAAGCGCTGCAGTCCACCCATGTCGGCCCTCCTCTCCGCGGTTGCCACTGGCCTGTCGACGGCACGACGGCGACGCCGGGCAGCGCCGCCCACCCGGACCCGCCGGGCGTGTCGATCGTATCGGTGGTGGCCGCATCGACCCGGGACCCCGTGGGTCGGGTGCCGGTTTGGGCGCCGGGCGACGACTGGGATAGCCTTGCCGGGCTTCACGCGCGAGTGGCGGAATAGGCAGACGCGCACGGTTCAGGTCCGTGTGTCCGAAAGGACGTGGGGGTTCAACTCCCCCCTCGCGCACGTGTGGCTGGCCCCGGGTCCTTGATCCGGGGCCTCGTCCATTTGTGGAGCCCCTCGGCTTGGTGGCTAGATCACCTTCGAGGTCCGAGATCGTCGCCGTTGCTGCGGCGTCGGCCTCCTGTTGTGCGTATGCGTGCTGGTTTCAGTCACCTAAGTCGCACGGCTAGGTGTTGGCGATCAATCTGGGGCAGGTTCCTCGAACGAATGTCGCGACGTGCGGCGGTTGTGCACCCTGGGGGTGCACGACCCTTGCGCCGGCGCGCGGGAGCTTGTGGCGGACGGCGCGCTGCGAGTTCGCTCGCCAGGTGCGGCGACTTGTGCCGCGCAGAAGCGGTGGGTCAGTAGACCGACATGTTGTCGAGGACTCGTTCGCAATTTCGACGATGGCGCGGATCTTAGGGAGGTCGTCGCGGATGTCGTCGGGGTGGAGCTCGGGTGTGTCGACCTGCGGATACTCGGCGTCACCTTGGTCGGCTCTGGCGGCCCAGCCGACCCGGTTGACGCAACGTCGGACTATGGCGAGCGCGGACCCTCATCGAGCTGGGGACGGCCATCGCCACCCTCCCGATGTTCCCGACCTGAGGGTGGCGATCCGCGCCTTGAGGAGCCATCCCAGCGACCCCGGCGACGCTCAGGACGTCACCGGATGGGCGCGTCCGTCGGGCGGACAGTGAGCTGCCCGTTCGTGGTCGGCGGATCAGAGGTGGGCGCCGCACCGCCGGGCGGCCACGAGCGCCAGGGTCCTCGCGCACCGGACCATCTCGTCGATGTCTACCTGTTCCCGGGGGCCGTGGGCGAGGCGCACGTCGCCGGGGCCGTACTGCAGGGTGGGCAGGCCCCCGATCCCCACGTACAGGCGCAGGTCACTGCCGTAGGGGGCGGCTCCCAACGCTGCATCGCGTCCCTCGGTGTGCCTGATCGCGGTCGCGACGTCGGCGATCAGGGGCTCGTCCTCCCCGATCCGGCCGGAGGCGAACTGGCCGCCGATCCAGGCGACCTCGACCGGGTGGTCGCGGAGCCAGGGGTCCTGTGCGCATGCTTGGGCGATGGTGGTCTCGAGGGCTGCGCGGGCGGTGGCGGGCGGCTCGTCGAGCTGGACGCCGAGGCGGCCCTCGGCGACCAGCAGGTCGGGGACGCTGGAGGCCCAGTCGCCGGCGCGGATCTTGCCGATCGAGATCGGGTAGGGGAGCGGGTTGTCGGCGAAGAGCCGGTCCGGGCCGGTGTTGCGCCGCTCCTCGAGCCGCGCGATGGCGGCGTGGATGGGGAGGAACGCCTCGATCGCGCTGTGGCCGTGGTGGCGCGAGCTTCCATGAGTGGCGCGGCCTGGGATCCTGAGCTCGAAGGTCAGTGCGCCGGCGTTGGCGACGACGATCCGGCCGCTGGTCGGTTCGGTGATGATCGCTGCGTCACCGGAGTGGCCGCGCAGCATCGTGGCGAAGGCGCCGAGCCCGCCGTCCTCCTCGCTGATGACGGAGTGCACCGCGAAGGGCCGATCGAGGCGTACGCCGGACATGGCCAGGGCACGTGCGACCGCCAGGTTGGCGGCGACGCCTGCCTTCATGTCGCACGCTCCACGACCGTGAACCGCGCCGCCGCGGATGGCGCCGGCGAAGGGGTCGCGGTCCGTCCACTGATCGAGGTCCCCGGTGGGGACGACGTCGATGTGTCCCTGGAGGACGAGCGCGGGCCTTCCGGAGGGCCCCAGCTGCCCGACCAGGCCGTGGCCCTCGGTCCGCGGAGCCTCCGTCCCGGGGAAATCAGGGTGTGCGGCGAGGCCGGCCAGGTCGAGCTCCCACGCGTCAACATCGAAGCCGAGCCGGTCGAGGTCCTGTGCGCAGCGGTGCTGCAGCTCGGCCTCGGCGTCGGTCCCGGTCACGCTCGGTACGCGGATCAGCGCGACGAGCTCCTCGACGAGCGCCGCCTCGTCCAGCACGTCGAGGACACGCGTCTCGGCGGGCGAGAGCGTGAGCTCGGCGTCGGTAATGGTGGTCACGAACCGGGACTGTAGTGCCGCGCGGTGTTCGAGAGAATATCAACTTTTGTGCATCTGTCTCCTACTATGTATGAGGTGATCACGCCTCAGCAGCTGCGTGTCCTCGTCGGCATCCGGGATCACGGCTCGTTGAGCAAGGCCGGTAGCGCGCTGGGGTACGGCGTACCGACGATCGTCCACCACCTCACCGCCCTCGAGCGCCACACGAAGGCGCAGCTGGTCGACCGTGACCGGCGTGGTGCTCGACTCACCCCTCTCGGTCAGGTCCTCGTCGAGGAGGCCGCGGAGATCCTGGGCAGGCTCGAGCGCGCCGAGCGATTGCTGGCCGCTCAACGGGACACCGGGTTGGGGCTGGTCCGGATCGGCGCGTTCGCCTCCGTCGGCTCGCAGCTGCTCCCGCGCGCGATCCGGACGCTGCGCTCGAGCCGACAGGTGCAGGTGGAGGTCGTCGAGGCAGAGCCGACAGTGGTCATCGCGATGCTGCGTGCGGGAGAGCTGCACGCCGGCCTGGTCTACGACTCGGTCGACGACCCGGCCTTCGCAGGTCCGGGCCTGGACCAGACCGTCATCGTGGAAGAGCCCTACCAGGTCCTGGTCTCCCGCGAGTCGGCTCGGGCGGCCGGTGGGGGCATCGACTTCGCCTCGCTGGCCGACGCGGACTGGATCTGTAGTCGGGACATGAACGAGACGTCCGACCGGGTGCTGCGTCGCGCCGCCCACGAGGCAGGGTTCGAGCCGAGGGTCCTGATGCGCACAGACGACCTGAGCATGATCCACGGGCTTGTCGCCGAAGGTCTCGGCTGCACTCTCATGACCAAGACGGCCATGGACTCCCGCTTCGCGGTGACGATATGTCACACGCGGGAGCAGCTCGGTCTGCGCAGGACGTCGTTCGTCACGCCTCGAGGTCCCGTGCCCGACGCTGTCCGTGAGCTCCAGGGGATCCTGACCCGCCTCCTGCCCGACCGCATTGCCGGGCGACCGGTCGATGGTCGCCGCAGCACGTGACCCACACCCGACCGTACTCAGCCCTTCCGGCAGCCGAGTTGTCGGCGAGGGGTGCTCGGACTCGACAGGTCCAGCCTCGAAGGGGTAGCACGTGCCTGGCCAGCGGTCGAGCCGAGCGAGCGCGGAGGGCGAAACAAGGACCGCAGTGTTCCGAGTTGTCAGCACTGGCGTACCGGCCCTGCGCACGCTCGCAGCGCTGGGCTTCCTAGTTCCGCCACCCTGGTGGTGGTGCTCCTCGATCCGGGGCTTCGTCCATTTCGGAGTCGCCCGTCGGGGGCAGAAGCCGATGTTCGGTTGTCGTCGGTGCCGCGGCGCCGTCTCCTCCTCATCGATACACGGATGCTGCGCGTCGGATGCCGAGTCCCCTCACTCGCCAGGTACGAGAGTGGACAACGGCGATGCTGGACACGACCACCGGCTCGGGCGCGTCATGTGGATGACTTGAAGGGTCGCGGGTCTCGAGAGACACGGACGTAACCCACGTCACATCGCGCCGTTGTGTGGCACAGGGGCCCTACGACGCGAGGAGAACCATGCGCTTCCGAGGTGTCGCCGCCTGGGCAGTGGTTGCGGTGCTCGGCAGCTCGCCGCTCGCACTGCAGTCGCCCGCGGCTGCCGCTGCCGACATCGATCCCGGTGCTCGCGACGGCGCCCGACCGACGCAGGCCGGCTGGTGGACCACGACCAACGAGCCGCCGCCGGACAGCGGCATCGTTCCCCCGCCGGCGGTGCCCGAGCTGACCGTCCCGAAGGGGGCCCTTCCCGTCTCGGTCCTCGGCGGTGAGCAGCGGCGGATCTCCGCGATCCAGTTCGCGCTCGACGGCGCGACCGGCTCGACGGTCAAGTCCCTCCGACTCGCGCTGCGGGAGTCCACCGCCCCCGGCAGTGCGGTCAACGTCGACGAGGCCGCCGTGGTGGCCTGCCCGATCACCGACGCCTTCTGGGTCGCCGCGGAAGGCGGCCCGTGGAAGCGGCGGCCGGCCTTCGACTGCTCGCAGGGCGCCGTCGTCGGCAAGCGTGACGCCAAGGCAGGTCTCTGGGAGTTCGACCTCACGCCGATCGCCGCCACCTGGTTGGACTCCGACTACACCGGCTCCCGGTCGATCGTGCTGGTTGGCGGGTTGCCTGCCGACGTGGAGGGCGCCGAGGGCGACGAGGCCGCCAGCTTCCAGGTGATCTTCCAGGGCATCGAGGACAAGGGACTCGGCGTCGTCGCGAAGACCGCCAAGCCCAGAACGTCGGGAAGTACGGGCGCCGATGGCACTCCGAGCGGAGGGTCCGACGGTGCCGGCGCGTCGGGCGGGGCCGGCCCCACGGGCGGCGGAAGCACCGGCGCGGCCAGCGGCG
>NZ_SSXI01000047.1:0-228 GCF_004803405.1 Nocardioides sp.
ACCTGCTGAACTGCGCGGTGCTCTCGGAGGTCGTGCCCGAGGGCGTGACCGTATGCGACGTCGGTTCCGGCGCCGGGCTGCCAGGCATTCCGTTGGCCCTCGTTCGGGAGGACCTGAAGATCACGCTTCTCGAACCGCTGCTGCGGCGCACGAACTTCCTCACCGAGGTCGTCGAGCTCCTCGGCCTGGATCACGTCACCGTCGTGCGCGGTCGTGCCGAGGAGGTCA
>NZ_SSXI01000047.1:264-543 GCF_004803405.1 Nocardioides sp.
TGCTGCGCCCGTACGGGGAGATGCTCGCGCTCAAGGGCGACGCCGCCGAGGAGGAGCTGAAGAGCGCGGCCACTGCTCTGAGCAAGCTCGGTGCGGTGGAGACCTCCATCCTCCATGTCGGCGAGGGTGTCGTGGACCCGCTGTCCACTGTGGTGCGGGTCGAGGTTGGGGAGAGTCCCGGTGGTGTGAGGTTCGCCGCCAAGCGCGCCAAGGCGGCCCGGACAGGGCGTGCACGACGGCGTCGTTGATCCGTCCTGACGGCGAGACGTACTCCACACA
>NZ_SSXI01000267.1 GCF_004803405.1 Nocardioides sp.
AGATCCGCACCGTCGACGCGGCCCGGGAGACGGCACGCGCGCTCGCCCGCGGTGAGGACCCGTCCGAGGCGGTCGCGATCGGCCAGCGGGTGGCGCCGGAGGGCGTGCGGATCTCGGTGACCCGGGACGGGGAACGGGTGCTCGTGCGTGCTCGTGGCCAGCTGACCGGTCCCGGCGGGCTGTTCGGTCGGCTGCCGGGTGCCGAGCTCCGCGCCGAGGCCGTGGCGGTGGCGGAGGAGGCCGTGGAGTGAGCACGCCCGACGAACGCGGCGCCGCCACCGTGCTCGCCGTCGCCATGAGCGGCGCGCTCCTCCTCGTGGGCGCGGCGACCGGTGTGGTCGCGGCCATCTTCGTCGCCCACCGACAGGCTCAGGCGGCAGCCGATCTCGCGGCGCTCGCGGGCGCAACCGCCGTCGCCGACCATCACGGGCGGGACCCCTGCGGCCAGGCTGCGGACGTCGCCGCCGCCAACGACGCCGCGCTCAGCTCCTGTGCGGTCGAGGGTGAGGACGTGGTGGTCGAGGTGGTGGTCGTCGGTCCCCGCTGGCTCGGCCAGGACGAGGACCTGACTGCTCGCGCCCGCGCCGGTCCCGCCAGCGCCGGGTCGGGCTAGGAGGAGTCGACGGGGCGCTCGGGCCGGATCAGGTGGTGTCCTCGCGGCCGGAGAGGTCGTCCCTGCGGCGCTCGGACTCGACCCTGTCGAGCTTCTCGGAGAGCTCGCCGAGCCGCTTGTGCTCCCTGCGGCGCCGCCAACCCTGCTTCGCGCCCGTCTTCATCGTCCACAGACCGGCCACGACGAGCAGCGCGGAGATGATGCCGAGGATGAAGATGACCTCCGGCGTGACGTCGACCCCGACGTAGGAGGTGGTCTCCTTGTCGTTCTCGTAACCCGTGCCGAAGAGGCCGCCGAGCACACCCAGTACGCCCAGCAGCAGGATGAGCAGACCCAGGATCACCATGACAGGAGGCTACTGGTCCGGAGACGGGGCGTCGCGCAGCAACGCGTCGAGCAGCGCCACCGCGCCACGCTTGTCGAGCGGGTCGTTGCCGTTGCCGCACTTGGGCGACTGGATGCAGGAAGGACACCCCGACGTGCACTCGCAGGCGGCGATCGCCGCGCGCGTGGCGCGCAACCAGGCGGCGGCCGTGCGGTAGCCGCGCTCCGCGAAGCCCGCTCCGCCCGGGTGGCCGTCGTGCACGAACACGGTCAGGACGCCGGTGTCGGGGTGGCGGGCGGTGGAGACGCCTCCGATGTCCCACCGGTCGCAGGTCGCGAACAGCGGCAGCAGGCCGATCGAGCAGTGCTCGGCGGCGTGGGCGGACCCCGGCAGGTCGGCGGCGTCCAGACCGGTCGCGGCCAGGACCGCGTCCGGCACGGTCCACCAGACGGCGGTGGTCGACAGCGTCCGCTGCGGCAGGTCCAGGGGCGTCTCGTCCATCACCTCGCCGGTGCGGAGGCGGCGGCGCAGGTAGGAGGTGACCTGGTTGGTCACCTCCACGGTGCCGACACTGACCCGGCACGGCCCCCAGGCCACGTGCTCCCGCTCGTCGATGATCTCGATGTCGGTGATGTCGCGAGCGGTGGTGGTGTGGTCGACCTCCACGCGCCGCATCTCGGCGACATGGTCCTCCAGGTCGAGGGTGTCCACCTGCCAGGTCTGGCCACGGTGGAGGTAGATCGCGCCGGGGTGCGCGGTGCTGTGGGCACGCGCGCCGTCGACCGTGCCGACCACCCGGCCGGTGCCCGCCTCGAGCAGCTGCACCTGCTGTCCGCCGGCGGACCGGATGTCGGCGAGGTCGGCGGCGCGCGAACGGTCCGTCCAGAACCAACCGGCCGGCCGTCGCCGGAGCAGGCCCCGCTCCACCAGGTCTCCCAGCACCTCGCGGGTGCGGGGGCCGAACATCGCGAAGTCGGCGGTCGTGATCGGCAGCTCCTGGGCGGCCGCGCACAGGTGCGGGCCGAGGATGTAGGGGTTGTCGGTGTCGAAGACCGTGCCCTCGACCGGCCGACCGAGCAGCGCCTCGGGGTGATGCACGAGGTAGGTGTCCAGCGGGTCGTCGCGCGCCACCAGCAGCCCCAGCGCGCCGCCGGCATCACGTCCCGCGCGACCGATCTGCTGCCAGAACGCGGCCCGCGTGCCGGGATAGCCGGTCACCAGCACCGCGTCGAGACCGCTCACGTCGATGCCGAGCTCGAGGGCGTTCGTGGCGGCCATGCCGAGCAGGCGACCGCTGCGCAGGGCCTCCTCCAGCGCCCGCCGCTCCTCGGGCAGGTAGCCGCCCCGGTAGGAGTCGACGCGGCCGGCCAGCGACGGATCCACCTCCGAGACCAGCTCGTTGGCACGCTGGGCGACCATCTCCACGCCACGTCGCGAACGCACGAACGCCAGCGTCCGCACGTCCTCGACCACGAGATCGGCCATCAGGTCGGCGGTCTCGGCGGTCGCCGGGCGCCGGACCGGCGCCCCCTGCTCACCGGTGTACGACGTCAGCGGCGGCTCCCACATCCCGACGGCGAGCTCGCCGCGCGGCGACCCGTCGGTCGTCACGGCCGTGACGTCGAGGCCGATCATCCGCCGGGCCGTCACGTCGGGGTCGGCGACCGTGGCGGACGCGAGGATGAAGGTCGGCGAGGCGCCGTACGACGCGCACACCCGACGCAGCCGCCGCACCACCTGGGCGACGTGCGCGCCGAACACACCGCGGTAGTGGTGGCACTCGTCGATCACGACGTAGCGCAGCGACCGGAAGAACTGGCTCCACCGCTGGTGCCCCGGCAGCAGCGAGCGGTGCAGCATGTCGGGGTTGGACAAGACGTACTCCGCGTAGTCGCGGGTCCACTCCCGCTCCTCGGTGGAGCTGTCGCCGTCGTGGGTCGCGACGCGGACGTCGAGCCCGAGCGCGTCGATGGCGGCCCACTGGTCGTGCGCGAGCGCCTTCGTCGGGGCGAGGTAGAGCACGGCGGCGCCGCGCTGCCCGCGGGGCCCACGCTCGGCGCGAACCGTGCTCAGCGCCGGCAGCAGGTAGGCCAGCGACTTGCCGGACGCCGTGCCGGTCGCGAGCACCACGTG
>NZ_SSXI01000204.1 GCF_004803405.1 Nocardioides sp.
AATGCGGTGCCATCGGCGGTCACCGCCTGGCTGGACGCGCGTGCCGACTCCGGGGACGCGCTCGCCGAGCTGGTCGCGGCGGTGGAGAAGCAGGCCCTGCAGCGGTCGGGGCTCGACGGCACCGCGGTCACGGTCACCGCGGAGTCGGTCACCGGCGAGGTC
Organism: Nocardioides sp.; assembly: GCF_004803405.1. Lineage (GTDB taxonomy): Bacteria > Actinomycetota > Actinomycetes > Propionibacteriales > Nocardioidaceae > Nocardioides > Nocardioides vastitatis. The sequence continues at coordinate 163 of NZ_SSXI01000204.1, forward strand.
AGCTTCGACGCGGCGCTCCGCGAGACGGTCGGCAGCGCCGGCATGCCGGTGCTGCCGACCCAGGCCGGCCACGACGCCGGCATCCTCCAGGCCGCGGGCATCCCGTCGGCCATGCTCTTCGTCCGCAACCCCTCGGGCGTCTCGCACTCCCCGGCCGAGACCGCCGGCACCGCCGACTGCCTCGCCGGCGTGACGGCACTGGCCGACGCACTGGAGAGACTGATCGGATGAGCACGGCCTACCTCCTCGAGCGCGCGTGGATCGGGGGCGCGGTCCAGGACGACGTACTCGTCGAGATCGAAGGCGCGCTGATCACATCCGTCACACCGGCCAGCCAGTTCGGGCACTTCCCGGCCGTTGCAACGGCCGAGAAGAGCAGGAATCGCCGGTTAACCGGTGATTCCTACACCCACCTCCCCGGCCTCACCCTCCCCGGCCTGGCCAACACCCACAGCCACGCGTTCCACCGGGCGCTGCGGGGCCGGACCCAGCGCGAGCGGGGCACGTTCTGGACCTGGCGCGAGCAGATGTACGACGTCGCCGGCCGGCTCGACCCGGACTCCTCCTACGCGCTGGCCCGGGCGACGTACGCCGAGATGGTGGCGGCGGGATACACCTCGGTGGGGGAGTTCCACTACCTGCACCACCGGCCCGACGGGGCGCCGTACGACGACCCGAACCTGATGGGCGACGCGCTGGCCGCCGCAGCGCGCGACGCCGGGATCCGGATCGCGCTGCTCGACACCTGCTACCTCGCCGGCGGGTTCGGTGAGCCGCTGTCGGCGGAGCAGCGCAGGTTCGGCGACACCGACGTCGACGCCTGGGTCGACCGTGCGTCCCGGCGGGCGCCGGCCGGGCCGGGCGTCGTGCTGGGCGCTGCCGTCCACT
>NZ_SSXI01000044.1:0-614 GCF_004803405.1 Nocardioides sp.
GGGACCGGCGCCTCGCCGTTGCGGCCGTACATCGCCTGCAGCAGGTCGGCCTGCTCGGTCTTGGTCGGCAGTCCGGTGGACGGACCGCCCCGCTGCACGTCGATGACCAGCAGCGGCAGCTCGGTCATCACCGCCAGGCCGATCGCCTCCGACTTCAGCGCGATGCCGGGACCGGAGGTCGTGGTGACGCCGAGCGCGCCGGCGAACGAGGCGCCGATCGCGGCGCCGATGCCGGCGATCTCGTCCTCGGCCTGCAGCGTGGTCACGCCGAAGCCCTTGTGCTTGCTGAGCTCGTGGAGGATGTCGGAGGCCGGGGTGATCGGGTAGGAGCCGAGGAACACCGGCAGGCCCGACCGGACGCCGGCGGCGACCAGGCCGTAGGAGAGCGCCAGGTTGCCGGTGATGTTGCGGTACGTGCCCGCCTTCATCTTCGCGGGCTTGATCTCGTACTGGACCACGAACGTCTCCGTGGTCTCGCCGTAGTTCCAGCCGGCCTTGAACGCGGCGAGGTTGGCGCCGAGGATGTCGGGGACCTTGGCGAACTTCTTCTCCAAGAACGCGACCGTCGGCTCGGTGGGTCGGCCGTACATCCACGACAACAGGCCCAGCGCGAA
>NZ_SSXI01000044.1:654-22373 GCF_004803405.1 Nocardioides sp.
GTTGGCCTTCAACGCGGCCGGGTTCATCGCCACCAGGACGTCCGGCCGGTCACCGGCGGTGAGGATGTCATGGTCGGCGAAGTGGATCTGGAACGACGAGACACCCGGCAGCGTGCCCTGGGGAGCGCGGATCTCGGCCGGGAAGTTCGGCAGCGTCACCAGGTCGTTGCCGAACACAGCCGACTCCTGGGTGAACCGGTCACCGGTCAACTGCATACCGTCACCGGAGTCGCCGGCGAACCGGATGATCACCCGATCCAGCTGCTTGACCTGCTTGGTCTGGCTCACGTTCGGTCCACTTCTCTCATCGCGTCGATGGCGGCCGCTGACCCGACGTCCCGGGTACGGCGTCTGGGACGATTCTAGAACGCGTTCCACTTTTCTGTGGACACCTGTCCAACTCTCGCCCGGCCGGCCGTGCGGCACGTCCACCAACGATAGTCCGCGCCCCGGGTGGACCCCATCTTCTCGCCGCCTGATGAGAGCGGCGAACGCCGTGAGATCGGTCATGGTTCCTCGTCGGTCGAGCGGCCGGAGCGCTCCGTGGGAGGCTGATGGCATGAGCTATCAGCGGGCCAGTCGGACGCTGTGGTGGCTGCTCGGGGTCGCGGTGCTCGTGTCGGTCGTCCACTACGTCGACAATTACGTGAACTACCGCGACTACCCGGTGCCGGGACCCGACGCGCCGGTGCCGGCGCCGTCCGCGACGCTGATCGCGGTCGCGTGGTTCGTGTTCACCGCCTCGGGCGGGCTCGGCGCGATGCTGTGGCTGCGCCGGCGGATCACTGGGGCCTCCATCGCCCTCGCCGGCTACTCGGTCTCCGGGCTGATCGGCGTCGCCCACTACACCGCGCCCGGCGCGTTCGACATGGTCTGGTGGCGGCAGGCGCACGTGGTCGTCGACATCGGGTGCGGGATCGGGGTGCTGCTCTTCGCGCTGTGGGCAGCCCGCAACGCGACCGCGCTCAGCCGGCCAGCGACTCAGCGCGTCGCTTGAGCGCCTCGGCGTGCCGGCGGAACCCGTCGGCGACGCGCCCCGGCCCCGCCAGCCTCACCAGCGGGCCCCGGAACTCCTCGACGGTGTCGTACGACGTCGGGCCACCGGGCACCTGCCGCAGCCGCTGGTGGCGGGTGCCTCGGACGAGGCCGAGCTTCGCCGGCAGGCCCTCGTAGACGTAGCTCAGCAGCGCGGTCGTCTCACCGGTACCCGGATCGGTCGCCGGGCCGTCGAGCGCGCTGATCCGCTCCGGTGAGCGGGTCCGCCCGCCACCGGCCCACACCACGTGCAGCACGATCGGGTTCCCGACCGCGGGCGGCTGCGGCGTCACCGCCCGCTCCACGAACGGGTTCCACTCGCCGTACCGCTCCGTGTCGAGCATGACCTGCCAGACCACTTCGAGCGGGGCCTCGATCACGACCGATGCGGACGGGTTCATGCCGCCATCATCGCGAAGGGGCGCGGTTTGCGGTGCGAAGGGGCGCGGTTTGCGGTGCGAGAGGGCGCGGTTCGCGGCGCGAGAGGGCGCGGTTCGCGGCGCGAGAGGGCGCGGATCGCGGCGCGAGAGGGCGCGGATCGCGGTGGCTCAGGCCGGCAGCCGGTGCGGATCCGATCCGGTGAGGTAGGGATCAGCCCACGCGCTGATGATCCGGCCGGCCCTCGCTGCCTGACCCGGCGCGGTCAACAGGTGGTCGCTGCCCTCGAGGGAGACGAAGCTCCGCGGATGGCGGGCCGCGGAGAAGATCTCGCCGGCGTTCGACACGGCGACGGTGGTGTCCGTGGGGGAGTGCATGACGAGCAGCGGCCGGCGCAGCGTGGGGACCAGGTCGAGGAGCTTCGCCCGTCGGATCTCCTCGACGAAGGCGCGCTTGAGGGTCAGCGCACGTCCGCCGACGAGCCACTCGGCATGGCCCTCGGCCACCGCGCGGTCCGCCAGGGCGTCGTACTGGTGCTCCACGTGGCTGGGGTCGCTGGGCGCGGCAATGCTCGCCACCGCCCGGACCGCCGGCTCCTCGCTCGCAGCGGCGATCGCCGCCGCTCCGCCCCAGGAGTGGCCGACGAGCAGGTCCGCGGGCGTGCCGCGGTCGGCCATGAACGCCAGCGCCCGTTGGGTGTCGTCGACCTTGATCGTGAACGACCCGTCGCCCCAGTCGCCCTCGGAGTCGCCCAGGCCGAGGTTGTCGAAGCGCAGCATCCCGATGCCCTCGCTCGCGAGCTGGCGACAGATGCGGGCTGCCGCAGGGCAGTCCTTGCCGAGGGTGAACCCGTGCGCGAACACGCCCCATCCACGGATCTCGCCCTCCGGCAGGTCGATCCGGCCGGCGAGGCGGGGACCCGTGGAGCTGGCGAACCAGACGCGCTCGGCCACCGCCTCTCCCTCCCGCCGGCTCAGGCGCCGCGGATGGCCGTCGCGACCGCGTGGTGCACGTCGGGGTGGAACACCGTCGGGATGATGTACGACGGGTTCAGCTCCTCGTCGCTGACGACATGAGCGATGGCGTCGGCGGCGCGGAGCATCATCTCCACGGTCACCTGGCTGGCGCGCGCGTCCAGCAACCCGCGGAAGACGCCGGGGAAGGCAAGCACGTTGTTGATCTGGTTGGGGAAGTCGGACCGGCCCGAGGCGACCACCGCCGCGTGCTTCGACGCGGCGACCGGGTCGACTTCGGGATCGGGGTTGGCCATCGCGAAGACGATCGGGTCCGGCGCCATCTCGGCGATCCACTCGGGCCGGAGGATGCCCGGCGCGGAGACGCCGAGGAAGGCGTCCGCCCCCTGCAGCGCGTCACGGAGCGAGCCACGGACGCCTCGCGGGTTGGTGCGGGCCGCGAGCTCGGCATGGGTCGCGGAGAGCGTCTCGTCGCCGGCGACGAGGCAGCCGGCCCGGTCGTAGACGATGATGTCGGTGACGCCCGCGGCCAGGAGGAGCGCCACGATCGCGGTCCCCGCGGCGCCGCCGCCCGCGACGACCATCCGCGAGGACTCCAGCGGCTTGTCGACCACTCGCAGTGCGTTGGTCAGACCGGCGAGGGCGACGATGGCGGTGCCGTGCTGGTCGTCGTGGAAGACCGGGATGTCGAGCCGCTCGCGCAGTCGCGCCTCGATCTCGAAGCAGCGGGGGGCCGCGATGTCCTCCAGGTTGATGCCCCCGAAGCCGGGAGCGATCAGCTCGACCGCCCGCACGATCTCGTCCGTGTCCTGGGTGTCGAGGCAGATCGGCCATGCGTTGATGTCACCGAACTTCTTGAAGAGGGCGGCCTTCCCCTCCATCACCGGGAGGGCGGCGCCGGGGCCGAGGTTCCCGAGCCCGAGGACGGCGGAGCCGTCGGTCACCACGGCGACGGTGTTGCCCTTGATGGTCAGCCGGGACACGTCCTCCGGATGCTCCGAGATCGCCTTGGAGACGCGGCCGACGCCGGGGGTGTAGGCGAGCGAGAGGTCGTCGCGGGTCTTGAGCGGGACCTTCGAGCTGACCTCGATGATGCCGCCGAGGTGGGTCAGGAACGTGCGGTCGGAGACCTTGTGCACCGTGACTCCGTCGATCCCGCTGACGGCCTTCTCGAGCTCGGCTGCGTGCTCCGTATCGGCGGACGAGCAGGTCACGTCGACGACCAGTCGGTCGTGGCTCGACTCGGCGACGTCGATCGCGGTGACCACGCCGCCGGCGGCGGCGATGGCCGTGGCGACGGCACCGACGACGCCGTGGTCGGGCTCCGTGTAGAGGCGCATGGTGATGGAGTTGGACGAGGCGGTCACGGTTCTCACCCGCGCAGTGTGCGCCTTGCGGCGGGTTACTTGGAAGTACGCGCCGCCTGGGTGCGGGCCTGCACCAGGCCCCGGTAGTAGCGAATCGTCTTCTGCGTCGCGGCGAGGTCGCGGTACCACGTGCGCACCCGGACCCGGCACCGCACCCGGGCGATCCGGGTGTCGTACTCGCCGCACTCCGCCAGCGCCTCGGAGTCGGTGGGCGGGTACCGCCACCTGCCGTCGTAGGTCTTGATACCGAAGCCGTTGGCAGCATCGCCCTTGATCAGCACGATGGTGTCCGCCGGAGGTGGCGCGGGTCTCTGGCCGGTCGCACCGGCATCCTGACTCGATGTCGTCACCACGGCGCCGAGCAGCGCGAGGGGGACGAGCGAGGCCGCGAGCACGCGGACGTTCGCGCAGGTGGAGGTCTTCTGCTGGTGCTGCATAGGTGGGCTCCTGCGGTCGTGCGCCAGCGGATCCGGCGCTGTGACGGCACGGTAGGAGCCCGGGTCGACCTCGTGGAGAGTCCGCGGCGATGGCTGTGGACGAGCCCCCGACGGAGTCGGGCTGTGGACGGAAACCGGTTCGTCAGTCGGGCGAGAGGAGGCGCGACCAGCTTGCGGTGAGCTCCGTGAGCATCTGCTCCCGGTCGAGCTTCCAATCGGCGTCCTCCCAGTTCTGGCCGACGTAGTCGAGCTCGGCCATCGCGAGCACCCCGCGGAAGTGGCGTTGATGCGGCTTGAACCTCCCGGCGCGGTGCAGGCCGTCCTCGATGTCGCTGATGGCCTCCTCCATCCATCGCGCGACCAGGTTGCGCAGCTCAGGCTCGACCGCCGCCGCGTCGCGACCGATCCTGATGATCGGCCGCACCGCGTGCCACAGGTCGGCGGTGTGCCGCAGCCACGCCTCGATGGCCGCAGGACTGCCGTCGGCGACGGCCTCGACCAGCTTCGGCGCGGTGGGCCCGTGGATGGTCGAGTGCCGGCGCTCGAGCACCGCGTTGAGACTCTCGGAGACCAGTGTCCTGGCCAGCTCCGCCTTCGAGCTGAAGTAGGCGTAGAACGTGACGCGCGTCGTTCCGGCCGCGGATGCGATGTCGTCCACCGTGGTCGCTGCATAGCCGCGCTCCCGGAACAGGGCGAGGCCGGCGTCGCGAAGCACGGCACGGGTCATCGCCTTCTGCGCCTCGCGCCGGTTCGCCATGGCGACACGTTAGGACGGCCGTCGCGCGGCTGCACGCGGTTCGGCCGACCTCCGGGGGATACCGTCTCGGCATGGTCGTCGTCCACGAGACGCCGCCTTCGCGGGTCCTGTTCGGGACTGGAGCACGGCATGCCATCCCTGACGAGCTCGACCGGCTGGGCGTGCAGCGCGTGCTGGTCGTGGTATCCGCGTCCGCCCGTGCCGCCGCTGACGAGCTGTCGGCTGCACTGGGGGAGCGGGCGGTCGCTCGCTTCGACCGCCCGATGGTGCACACGCCGGTCACGGTCACCGACGAGGCGATGGCGGTCGTCGCCGACGAGTTCGTCGACGCGGTGGTGACGATCGGTGGCGGCGCGGCGACCGGCCTCGGCAAGGCGCTCGTCGCGCGCAGTCCGATGCCGCACGTCGCCGTACCGACGACCTATTCGGGGTCGGAGGTGACGCCGGTCCTCGGCGAGACCGAGGAGGGGGTCAAGCAGACTCGGCGGGACGCGTCGCTGCTGCCCGGCACCGTCGTGTACGACGCCGAGCTGACGCTGCGGATGCCGGCGGGCCTGACCCTGACGAGTGCCGTGAACGCGCTCGCGCACGCCGTCGAGGCGCTGTGGGCGCCCGATGCGACGGCGGTGTCCGACGCGCTGGCCACCGAGGCGTGCGACCTGCTGCTCGGCGCACTGCCGAGGGTGCTCGCCGATCTCGGAGACGTGGACGCCCGGATCCGGCTGCAGCAGTCGGCCTGGCTCGCCGGGACCTGCCTGGCCACCGCGCAGATGGGACTCCACCACCAGCTCGCGCACGTCCTGGGTGGCACCTTCGACCTGCCGCACGCCGATCTGCACACGCTGCTGCTGCCGCACGTGCTCCGGTTCAACCTGCCGCACGCGCCGCGAGCCGCGGCGCGGTTGACGCGGATCACCGGTGACGATCCCGCCGCCGTCGTCGCCCGCCTCGTGGCGTCGTACGACGGCCCGACCCGCCTGCGTGTCCTCGGCGTGCCGGAGGAGGGCCTCGGTGCGGTGGCCGAGCGGGTGGCGGCGGCGCCGTACCCCAACCCTGCGCCGGTCGAGGTCGGCCCGTTGCTGGAGCTGCTGCGCGCTGCCTGGTGACCGGGCCCCGGCCCGATCAGCTCACCGGTAGTTGGTGAACTGCACCGCGAAGTCGTAGTCCTGGGCCTTCACCAGCGCCTGGACGGCCTGCAGGTCGTCGCGCTTCTTGGAGGAGATCCGCAGCTCGTCGCCCTGGATCTGCGCCTTGACGCCCTTGGGCCCCTCGTCGCGGATCAGCTTGGAGATCTTCTTGGCGTTCTCCGAGCTGATGCCCTCCTTGAGGGTGATGCCGATCTTCGACTGCTGGCCGGAGGGCCGCGGCTCCGAGGCGTCGAGGATCTTCAGCGACTGGTTGCGCTTGATCAGCTTGTCCTGGAAGACGCTGAGCACGGCGCTGGCGCGGTCGTCGGCGGACGCGGTGATCTCTATCGCGTCATCCCCCTTCCACTCGATGGTGGCGCCGGTTCCCTTGAAGTCGAACCGGGTGGAGATCTCGCGGGCGGTCTGCCCGAGCGCGTTGTCGACCTCCTGGCGGTCGATCTTGCTGACGATGTCGAACGAGGAGTCGGCCATGGAGATGCCCCTGTGCTGATTCGTGGACGGGAATGCTGCTGCGCTATTGTTTCGCGTCGTCCTCGACGGGCCAACACCGGCCGTGTTGACTGGAGGGGATGAGCCCGGCAGGTTGCCCGAGCGGCCAAAGGGAGCTGACTGTAAATCAGCCGGCACAGCCTACGCTGGTTCGAATCCAGCACCTGCCACGGCCAGTAGGAACGGCCCGTGACCAGCGGAAACGCTGGGAGCGGGCCGTTTCGCGTTGTCCGGCTGGCTACGGCTGGCCCCGACTGGCTACGGCTGGTCGTGCCGGAGGAGTGCCATAGAACGCGGATCCCCATCGCTCATCGCCCCTGGCGAAACCCATCGACCCGATGCCTCGCCTCGTCCTCGCGACCGTCGAGGCATGCGGCGTAGACCCTGTGGAGCACCGCGACGCTGTGATCTGCCCACGCTGCCACCCTCGGCGAGGGCACGCCGGCGTCGAGCCAGGTCGACACGCATGCGTGCGGCAGGTCGTAGGGCCGGGCTGCCAGCGACGAGGCGACCTGCTGGGGCGTGAGCGCCTTCATCCGGGCTGCGGCCCGATCCGGGTTGGGAACAGCAGTCCGCCGGCCCCGGGTGAGAACTGCTCGTTGTGCTCGCGGAGGGCGACAACGAGGAGAGGATCTGCCGGCAGCGGTCAAGCAGCGGGGAAGTGTTTACGTGATGTCGCGGCGCATCGAGAACAGCGCCCCTGCGCCCGCGAACAAGAGGCCGTACCCCGCTAGGACCAGGCCGCCTTCCCACGCGCGCAGGTACTCCTGGGTGGTGAGGGAGACCTGGGTCAGAGCCGCCGATGCTGAGCCCGGGAGGTAGGTCGTCCAACTGTCCAGGGCCGGTATGCCGGTGAGGATGGGCTCGGCGACGAACCGGTAGACCAGCAGCCCGACGACGGTGGCGACCTGGTTGCGCAGCAGGGCTCCAAGTCCGACGCCGAGCAGGCCGAAGATTGCTACGTCGGCGATGACGCCGGCGTAGGTGCCGGGCAGGCCGTTGTCCAGCAGCCCGACCTCGATGCCTTTTGTGGCCAACCAGGGCATCGCGATCGCGGTTACCACGAACAGGCATGCGACTCCGTAGGCGGCGCCGACCAGGGCGTAGGTCGCCAGCTTCGCGGCCACGACCTGGCCGCGCCGCGGGGTGGCGAGAAAGGTCGCGGTGGCGGTCTTGTGTCGGAACTCCCCGGTGATCCCGATCGCGGCAAGGACCGCGACCAGGGTGTTGGCACCGCCCGATGCCACGGCGAACAGAGTCCGCTGGCCTTCCGGGCTGTGGAGCGGTGCGGTCATCGTGTCGGGGTCCTCAGAGAACCCGATCAGCAGACTGGTGTACAGCGCGGTGAGCCCCATCGCACCCACGAGCAGCCACAGCCACAGCCGGGTGGTGAACAGCTTGCGGAACTCTCCTGCGATCAACGAGGTCATGCCGGCTCACGCTCGCTTTCGTGTTCGGTGGTCAACTCGAAGAACGCCTGCTCGAGGTCGTCGCGCCCGGGGGTGAGCTCGTGCAGCTCCACCCGTGCGTCGACAGCGACCCGACCGATGTGCGCGGCGGCCAGCTCGATGCGCAGCGCGTCCGGGGCCAGCCGCTCGACCCGAAGGTCCGCGACTCCTTCGCCCAGGGCAGCCAGAAGTCGCTCCACCTCGGGTGTCTTGACCAGCGCCCACGGAGGTCCACTCGACAGCTCCGCGAGCGAGCCCTGGCGGACCAGCCGGCCGCGGCGCAGGATCACCACCTGGTCGACCAACTGCTGCATCTCAGTGAGGACGTGGCTGGAGACCAGGACCGTGCGACCGCTGTCGGCGTATCGGCGCAGGAATCGCCGCATCCACACGATCCCCTCGGGATCCAGGCCGTTGGCGGGCTCGTCGAGGATCAACACCTCGGGGTCGCCGAGCAGGGCGGCGGCCAGCGCCAGCCGCTGCCGCATCCCCAGGGAGTAACCGCCGACTGCCCGCCGCTTCGCCGGACCGAGCCCGACGTCATCGAGCACCTCGTCCGCGCGGGCCAGCGGGTAGCCGCTGACGGTGCAGTAGACGCGCAGGTGGCTCAGCCCGCTGCGCGCCGGGTGGAAACCTGTCGCCTCCAGAGCGGCACCGACGACCTTGCCCGGTTCTGGCAGGTCGACGTAGCGGCGGCCACCGATGGTGGCGGACCCGCCATCGGGGGCGACCAGGCCGAGCAGCATCCGAAGGGTTGTTGTCTTCCCGGCGCCGTTCGGGCCGAGGAAGCCGGTGATGGTCCCTCGCTCGACGGAGAAGGTGAGGTCGTCAACCGCCTTGACGTCCCCGAAGGTCTTGTTGAGGCCAGCCGCTTCTATCGCCGGCCCGATGTATACGGACATGTAAACAACTGTAGATGTAGACTTAGCAGTACACAAGTGGAGGTGCGTGTCATGGCAGAGCTGCAAAAGCAGGAGCCGGCCGCGACCGGTCGTCAGCGGATGCCAAGGGCGGAGAGGCGTGAGCAGATTTTGGCCGCGGCCACGAAGGCGTTCGCACGAGCGGGCTTCGCCGACACCAGCCTGGACGATGTCGCCGCCGAGGCCGGAGTGACCCGGGTGATCCTCTACCGGCACTTCGACTCCAAGTCCGAGCTCTACCGAGCCTTATTGGACCGAGCCTGCACGCGCTTAGCCGAGAACGTCGGGACCGACGACTTCGGCGAGGATGCGCTCCCGGCACTACTCAAGACGGCCGCCGCGGACCCTGACGCCTTCCGGCTCCTCTTCCGCTTCGCTGCCCGCGAACGCGAGTTCCGTGACCTCACCGATACCCTCGCCGCCGCCTCGACCGAGGTCACCCACCGCAACTTGGCCAAGCAGCTCCCGCCAGGCCCGTGGCTGGACTGGGCCGCTCGGCTCATCCCCACCCTCACCACCGAGGCCGTCATCGCCTGGCTCGACGCCGGCCGGCCCGATCCGGACCAGGCAGCGGCACGGATCCGAGCCGCGGTCCACGGCGTCATCGACGCGGCCGCCGCAGCCGTACGAAACTCCGGCCCCAGGCCCGGCACCGTTGACCGCTCGTCGGCAGATCCGGACGGTTAGAGGGGCGCCGACATGCGGCGGTAGGACGCGCCCCGCCCTTTCGCGTGTCGTCAGGTCGCGGTCCGCGTGGGACACGTCTGTCGGTGGTGAGTGTGCTTGTCAGCTCGTAGTGGTAGTGGCGGCATTGTGGCTGATATGGGCGAACATGCTCCGGGAGTTCCAGGTCGGGAAGGCCTTGGCGATCCATGAGGGGCCGTGGAGCTGGATTCGGGAGTCGCGGGTGGCCTCCGCCCAGGAGAGTTGTCCGGCATGCCACTTGACGAATGCTTCGGCGTCGGCGGTGATGAAGAGGTCTTCGTCCATGCCGGAGTAGGTCTTGCAGATCTCGACTTCGGTGTGCTCGATGATCAGCCAGTACCGCTCATGGGGTCGGTATCCCGTGAAGTCGAGCTGGATGACGACGCGCCGGTCGGGGAGGCGGTCCGGGCGGAGCGCGTTGCCCATCGACCACAGTGCCACGTACGGATCGAGGTTTTCGGGGGCGATCTCCAGCCAGCGCGCCCCCCACTCACCGAGGGACTTGCAAACTTCGAACAGGTCGTCACCCGAAGGGGTGAGCAGGTAGCGGTGACCGCGGCCGTAAGCCTTGGGTGTCACCTCCACGATGCCGAGTCGTTCGAGCTGCTTGAGCCGTTGCGCGAGCAGGGTGTGGGACAGTCCGGGCGCACCCTGGAGGATCTCCCCGAATGTCTGGCAGCCCAGGTGAAGGTTGCGGATGATCAACGGCGTCCAACGCTCGGCGAAGATCTCCGCACCACGGGCGATCGGGCAGTACTGGCCGTACGTCCTCATGCTCGCAGTGTCCCGCTCCGCCGGCGGTGCGGGAAGTCCAGATTCCTTACTTCGTGGTCCAGATTGCTGCGTTCTGCTCGGCATCGGCCGGTGATGCGATGAAGCCGCCTATCGAGGAGGAACCATGGCAACACAAACCGCGATCCAGATCCCGGGATTCCGGGGCGAGCTTGTCAGCCCGGACGACCGGGAGTACGACGGCACACGCGCCGTCTGGAACGGAATGGTCGATCGGCGACCGCGCCTGATCGCCCGCTGCGCCGGTACCGCCGACGTAGCGGCCGCGGTGCGGTTCGCGCGCGAGCGCGAGTTGGAGGTCGCCGTGCGCGGCGGGGGCCACAACGTGTCCGGCACAGCGATCTGCGACGGCGGAATGGTGATCGACCTCTCGGTGATGCGTGCCGTCTGGGTTGATCCCGTCGAGTGCACGGCTCTCGTCCAAGGCGGTGCCCTGTGGGGAGATGTCGACCACGCGACCCAGGCGTACGGTCTGGCCACCACGGGCGGGATCGTGAGTCACACCGGCGTCGGCGGCCTCACCTTGGGCGGCGGCATCGGCTGGCTCATGCGCAAGCATGGGCTCGCCGTTGACAATCTCGTGGAGGCCGAGGTGGTCACTGCCGAGGGGATGATCCTCCGGGCATCGGCCGATGAGCACCCCGACCTGTTCTGGGCGCTGCGAGGCGGAGGCGGGAACTTCGGCGTCGTCACCTCATTCCGGTTCGCACTGCACCCGGTCGGCCCGACCGTCTTGGCCGGGCCGGTGTTCTGGGCCGCCGAGGACACCACAGAGGTTCTGCGCTTCTACCGTGAGCTCGTCGCCGGCGCGCCCGATGAGCTCGGCAGCATCGTCCGGCTGGGCACGATCCCTTCGCTGCCGGTGGTCGACAAGGACCTGCACTTCCGGCCGGCGATCGGGGTGGCGACCTGCTACGCAGGCCCGGTGGAGGACGGTGAGCGTGTTGTCGGTGCGCTCCGCCGGTTCGGCACGCCACTCGTCGATCTCCTCGGGCCGACCCGTTACGTCGACCATCAAAGCGGCATCGACGACACCGTTCCGCACGGCTGGCATTACTACTGGAAGGCCACGGACCTCGCCGGTCTGTCCGATGAGATCATCGACATCGTCGCCGAGCATGCCTACCAGGCCGCCTCTACGAGGTCGTACGCGGCGATGTTCCACTTCGGTGGCGCAGTCGCCCAAACACCTCGGAAGGCCACGGCCTATTCCGGGCGCGACGTGGAGCACAACATCATCATCGACGCAGCCTGGCTTCCGGAACAGGACGAGACCGTAGGCGCTGCGGAGATCGCATGGGCACGAGGATTCCTCGAAGCCCTGCAGCCGCACGGTGCCGGCGTCTACGTGAACTTCCTCGACTCCGACGACGACACCAGCAGAGTCCACGAGGCCTACGGCGACGATACGTACCGGCGGCTCGCCGAGATCAAGGCCAAGTACGACCCCGAAAACGTCTTCCACAACAACAAGAACATCCGGCCCGGGACGCCGAAGCCTTCAAGCGGCCGCCACCTCGGGTCGCGCGCGGCTGTCAACGATTGATGCTTCCGGTCCAGGCGGGTGGGGGGGCGACCAGGTGCGCGCGTGAGGCGCAGATGGATCCGTCGACAGTCTGCCGGCCGCGGCAGACTGTCGACTCGCCGGACCTCGGTGGTTGCGGTCGATCGGCAGACGAAGACCAGAGCCGGACCAAGCGGGGTACCAATTTCGGCCACAAACGCGGACAGCCCTCCCCCGTCCCGGTAGGTGCATGCCACGGTGCGTACCCCCCGATTCTCGACCGTGGGATCGCGGGTGGCACGTCCGAGTCAGAGGGCTCGGCTCAAGCTCGAAGGAGTTCTCGTGGAACGCTCCCGTGGCAGAACGCAACGCAACTTCGGTGAAGATCGCACTCGTCGGCGCCGCGCGCGTCGGTCGCCCAGCAGAGCTCGCACGGGTGCGGCGATGACGACAGCCGTCTCGCTGGTGGCCGGTCTGTTGGCGAGTTTCGCGTTGCTGGTCGCGCCGGTGCCGCAGGCCGCGGCGGTTCCGGGTCAGCCGGGCACTCCCAGCGATCCCGCGGTGCTGTACACCGAGGACTTCCAGAATCGTCCTGCGAACTCGAACATCCTGCTGTCGGAGTACACCGGCGCGACCGGCATGACCTATACCGGCGACCCGTTCTGGGTGTCGCGCGCCAACTGCAACGGCTTGATCATTCAGCACACCAGCCCCCGCCAGGCGGGGGACTGCGACGGCACCGGCCCAGGCACGGGCGCGGGCAACTACAACCTTCTGACCGCGCTGCCGTGGGTTCTCGCCGAGTTGGGTGGGTTCTCCGACCGGACTCAGAACGCGGCAGCCTCGTCGTACACGGCGGGCAGCTCGGGCGACAACGAGGTGCAGTTCCGCACCACGCAGCCCCTGTCGCTGCCGGCGGCGAACCGGTTCGTGACGTTCTCCGTGGACGCTGCCGCCCAGAACTGCTTCAGCACCCATCCCGAGCTGCGGTTCTACCTCACGACGGCCGGTGGTCAGGAGATCCCCGTTTCGGCCGCTGCGATCGACCCGTGCACCGACCCCCGCGCGAGTTCCGTCCAGGCGCCGACCGCCAACGGCACCCCGGCCGGCGAGGTGCGGTACGGCCGGTTCGCTGCCGACTCCTCGCTGCTGGTGTCCGGCAACACGCTCGGGATCGTGATGCGCAACGAGAACGGCTTCGGCGGCGGGAACGACGGCGCGTACGACAACATCCGGGTGCTGGACGTGACTCCGCAGCTGGACAAGGCATTCTCGCCGACCAGCGTGCCGGTCGGTGAGGCCTCGACGCTGACCCTGACGGTGACCAACACCTCCGAGCTGGCCGCGAAGAGCGGCTGGGGGTTCACCGACACCCTGCCGGACGGCCTGGTCGTGGCGAGCCCGGCCAACCTGGGCGGGACCTGCCAGGCGACGCGGACCGCCGAGGAGGGGTCATCGACGATCGCCATCACCAACGGTGTGCTGAATGCAGGCCAGGCGTCGTGCACGATCACCGTCGACGTGACCTCCGACTCCCCGCGCGGCGCGGAGCCCTCGCCGAAGACCTACACCAACTGTGCCGACAACATCTCCGACGTGGTCGGCATGAACCTGCCGGGTTGCGCATCGGTGGAGTTCTACAGCACGGCCGAGCTGACGATCGAGAAGGACTCGGACGCCACCGAGCTCACCCGCGTGGGCGACGTCGTGAACTACACGGTCACTGCGACGAACACCGGCACCGCCGACTTCACCGCCGCGAACCCGGCCGTGGTCGTCGACGACCTCGCGGGCGTGCTCGACGACGGCACGCGCCAGGGCGACGTCTCGGCCAGCGTCGGTGGCGCGTCGGCCGGAACCGTGGACTACGTCGAGCCGCGCATCAGCTGGACCGGTCCACTGGCGGTCGACGAGACGGTCACCATCACCTACTCCATCCGGCTCGACCGCGTCGGTGACGGCATCGTCCGCAACGTCGCGTTCGCATCGGACTGTCAGCCTGGATCGCCCGGTTGCGACCCAACGACGCCCACCTGCGATCCGCCCAGCACGACCTGCGACACCGAGACGGTCGTGCTGCCGCGTCTGGAGGTCGAGAAGACGGCGAGCACCAGCACGCCACGCGTGGGCCAGACGATCCAGTACGCCGTCGTCGCGCGCAACGTCGGACCGGGCCAGTACACCGCCAGCGCACCGGCATACGTCGTGGATGACCTCACGGGCGTGCTCGACAACGCGCGTCTCAAGGTCGGCTCGCTCTCTGCCGACCCTGCCGGGCAGCTCGAGTACAGCGCTCCGCGGATCACCTGGACAGGTGCCCTGGCCCCCGGGGAGTCGGTCCTGATCACCTATCAGGTGATCTACACGGGCAGGGGCGACAGTGAGGTCGTCAACACCGTCTTCGCCCCCCCTCGGAACCCGGATGACCCGACGCCGGCGTGCCCGAACGACGAGTTCGTTCCCTGCGACACCGTCGCGCTTCCTGGTCCCAAGCTCACACACAACAAGGTGGTCAAGTCGGGTCCGGACAAGATCGGCCGCAACCGCTACCGGATCAAGTACGCGATCACCGTGAAGAACCGCGGCGGAGGCGGCGCGTCGTACAACCTGCGGGACAAGCTGCGGTACGGCAGCGCGGTAGAGATCATCAACACCGCCGTCAGGGCCAGGCCGATGTCGGTTCACGTCGACCCCAGGTGGAACGGTCGCAGCCAAACCCGCGTGACCACCAACCAGTCGATCGGTGCGGCCGCCAAGTCGGGGCCGAAAACGCACACCTTCGTGGTCACGGTCGTCTTCCGCGTCGCGGCCGGCAAGGTGACCGCACGCAACCGCGACTGCACTCTGCGTCGTGGGGAGTCTGGAACCGGACTGCTCAACCGGTCCACGCTGACCGGGAACGGTATGAGCGCGACCGACGACGCCTGTCGGGTGAGCCCGACGCCGCCCCCGCCGCCGCCGAGCACCGGCTTCAGATGGCGGTGATGCGGGCGATCGACTGACAGCGCGGGCCGCACGAAGAGGACCCGCGGGAGGGCCAGTGGCGACGCCCGCGAGCCCGAATGCCTGATGTGCCCCGGCCGGGGTGGTTACCGGCCGGGGCCACGGCCCTACCAACGGAGTGCCCATGGCCGGCCGATCGCCACACCTCTGGGCGGTGGGACCCCGTGAGCTGCCACGTGCGTGGGACCTGAGAAGGCTCCCAGCGACCGGCCCGTGAGGCTGGGGTACGACGAGCCTCTCGACATCATCCTCGGGTCGTCGGTGGGCTGCCCCCGCCGCCATCCTGCTGACGGCGGGGGCAACCCACCGACGACGGAGGCTCCGGGGCCCGAGGCTTATCGCCCAGGTCGACCCTCAGAGCATCCCGGACGCCTTCTCGAGCACCACCCGCAGGATCTGCTCGATCTCGTCGAAGTGCTCCTGGGTGCAGATCAGCGGAGGCGCGATCTGGACGACCGGGTCGCCACGGTCATCGGCCCGGCAGTAGAGGCCCTCCTCGAACAGCGCTCTGGAGACGAAGCCGTAGAGGATCCGCTCGCACTCCTCGTGGGTGAAGGTCTGCCGGGTGGCCTTGTCCTTGACGAGCTCGATGCCGTAGAAGTAGCCCTCGCCCCGGACGTCGCCGACGATCGGCAGGTCCAAGAGCCGCTCCAACGTGGTTCGGAAGGCGTCCTCGTTCGCGCGGACGTGGCCGAGAATGCCCTCCTCCTCGAACAGCTGCAGGTTGCGTACGCCGACCGCGGTCGAGACCGGGTGACCGCCGAAGGTGTAGCCGTGGGCGAACATCGCCTCGCCGTGGAGGAACGGCTCCATCAGCCGGTCGGACGCGATCATGGCGCCGAGCGGCGCGTAGCCCGACGTGATGCCCTTCGCGCAGGTGATGATATCGGGCTGGTAGCCGTAGCGCTCGGCGCCGAACATCGTGCCGAGCCGGCCGAAGGCGCAGATCACCTCGTCGGAGACGAGCAGGACGTCGTACTCGTCGCAGATCTCCCGGACCCGGTCGAAGTAGCCCGGTGGAGGCGGGAAGCAGCCGCCCGCGTTCTGCACCGGCTCGAGGAACACCGCGGCGACCGAGTCGGGGCCCTCGTTCTCGATCGCGACCGCGATCTGGTCTGCCGCCCACCGGCCGAACGCCTCGACGTCGGTCCCGTCGTGCCCGGCGGTGCCCGCCGGGGCACGGTAGAGGTTGGTGTTCGGCACCCGGAACGTCGAGGGCACCAGCGGCTCGAACTGCTGCTTGAGCCCGGGCAGGCCGGTGATGGAGAGGGCGCCGTGCGTGGTGCCGTGGTAGGCGATCGCGCGCGAGATCACCTTGTGCTTCATCGGCTTGCCGGTGACCTTGAAGTAGTTCTTCGCCAGCTTCCACGCCGACTCGACCGCCTCGCCGCCGCCGCTGGTGAAGAACACCCGGTTGAGGTCGCCCGGCGCGGCGCTGGCAACGGTCGCGGCCAGCTCGATCGCGCTCGGGTGGGCGTAGGACCACAGCGGCATGAAGGCGAGAGCGCGCGCCTGGACCGCGGCCGCGTCGGCGAGCTCGGTGCGTCCGTGTCCGAGCTGGCTCACGAACAGTCCGGCGAGCCCGTCGAGGTAGCGCTTGCCCCGGTCGTCCCACAGGTACGCGCCCTCGCCCCGCACCATGACGGGCACATCCGCGCCGTCGAAGTGCCCGTGCCGCGTGAAGTGCAGCCAGAGGTGGTCCTTCGCGGCCCGCTGGCGCCGCTCGAGTTGGGGGTCCATGGCTCCCATGATGCTCAGTCGACCCCGAACTCCGCAAGCGGATCCGTCGCGAAGACGGGTGATAAGTGGCGAATCCGCATCTATTTGCGGATTGATCTATGGATTCCGTCGGTCTGCTCGCTAGTCTCAGCTCATGGCCGACCTCACCTTCAAGAACGTCGTCAACGGTGCGTTGGTCGACGCCGCGTCCGGGGCGACGTACGACGTGATCGACCCGACCACCGGCGAGACCTACGCGCAGGCGCCGATGTCGGACGCCGCCGACGTCGACGCCGCCTACGCCGCCGCGGCCGCCGCGTTCGAGACTTGGGGCGACACCACGCCCCAGGAGCGCGCGGCCGCCCTGCTCAAGATCGCCGACGCCATCGACGCGCGCGCCGAGGAGATCACCGCCGTCGAGGTGCGGGACACCGGAAAGCCGATCGGACTGACCGCCAGCGAGGAGCTGCCGCCCAGCTCGGACCACTTCCGGTTCTTCGCCGGTGCGGCCCGCGTGCTGGAGGGACGCAGCGCGGGGGAGTACCTGCGCGACCACACCTCGTGGATCCGGCGCGAGCCCGTGGGCGTGGTCGGTCAGGTGACGCCGTGGAACTACCCGCTCATGATGATGATCTGGAAGATCGCTCCAGCGCTCGCGGCGGGCAACACGGTCGTTCTCAAGCCCAGCGACACGACCCCGGCGAGCTCGACGCTGCTCGCCGAGATCTGCCAGGAGTTCCTGCCCCCGGGCGTGCTCAACGTGGTCTGCGGCGATCGCGACACCGGCCGCGCACTGGTCTCCCACAAGACCCCGCAGATGGTGTCGATCACGGGGTCCGTCAGGGCCGGCATGGAGGTGGCAGGCTCGGCGGCGACCGACCTCAAACGGGTGCATCTGGAGCTCGGCGGCAAGGCCCCGGTGATCGTCTTCGACGATGCCGACATCGAGGCTGCGGCGTCCGCGATCGCGGAGGCGGGCTACTTCAATGCCGGCCAGGACTGCACTGCCGCCACCCGCGTACTGGCCGGCCCGGGCATCCACGACGACTTCGTCGCCGCGGTCACCGAGCAGGCGCGGGCCACGAAGACCGGCATGCCCGACGACGAGGACGTGCTCTACGGCCCGCTCAACAACGCCGACCAGTTGGCCCGGGTCAAGGGGATGGTCGACCGGCTGCCGGACCACGCCAGCCTCGAGACCGGCGGCGAGAGGGTCGGGGATCGCGGCTACTTCTATGCGCCCACCGTGCTCTCCGGCCTGCGCCAGGACGACGAGCAGATCCAGACCGAGATCTTCGGCCCGGTCATCACCGTCCAGCGCTTCACCGACGAGCGTGAGGCGCTCGCATGGGCCAACGGCGTCCAGTACGGCCTCTCCTCCAGCGTCTGGACGAGGGACCACGGCCGCGCGATGCGGATGAGCCGCAAGCTCGACTTCGGCGTGGTCTGGATCAACACCCACATCCCGTTCGTCTCGGAGATGCCGCACGGCGGCTTCAAGCACTCCGGTTACGGCAAGGACCTCTCCCTTTACGGGCTCGAGGACTACACGCGGATCAAGCACGTCATGTCCTTCATCGGAGAGTAGGTGCCCGAGGTGCCAGAGAAGCGAGCCTTGAGACGATGAGGATCCTGCTGATCGGCGCCGGCGGGGTCGGCTCCGCGTTCACGGCGATCGCCGCGCGCCGCACGTTCTTCGAGGCGATCCTCGTCGCCGACCACCTCCTCGAGCGCGCCGAGAAGGCAGCCGCGATCGACAGCAGGTTCTCTGCCGTCGCGGTCGACGCATCCTCCGCGGAGGCGGTGACCGCCCTGTGTCGTGAGCACGCGGTCACCCACGTGCTGAACGCTGTGGACCCGCGCTTCGTGATGCCGATCTTCGACGGCGCCTACGCCGCCGGGGCCGACTACCTCGACATGGCCATGTCCCTCTCGCGCCCGCACCCGGACTCGCCGTACGAGCTTCCCGGAGTCAAGCTCGGCGACGACCAGTTCGCCCGTGCGGAGGAGTGGTCGGCGGCGGGCCGGCTGGCACTGGTGGGGATCGGCGTCGAGCCCGGGCTGTCCGACGTGTTCGCCCGGTACGCCGCCGACCACCTCTTCTCGACCATCGACGAGCTCGGCGTGCGCGACGGGTCCAACCTGGTCGTCTCGGGTCCAGCAGGACCCACCTTCGCGCCCACCTTCTCCATCTGGACGACGATCGAGGAGTGCCTCAACCCGCCGGTGGTCTGGGAGGACGGCCGCTGGCACACGACCGAACCGTTCTCCGAGCCGGAGGTCTTCGACTTCCCCGAGGGCATCGGCCCGGTCGAGTGCGTCAACGTCGAGCACGAAGAGGTGCTCCTGATGCCGCGCTGGCTCGGCTGCCGCCGGGCGACCTTCAAGTACGGCCTCGGGTCGGAGTTCATCGACGTGCTCAAGACGCTGCACAAGCTCGGCCTCGATCGCGCGGAGACGGTGCGCGTCGGGGAGGTCGAGGTCAGCCCGCGTGATGTGGTTGCCGCGTGTCTGCCCGACCCGGCGACGCTGGGCGACCGGATGTCCGGCAAGACCTGCGCCGGCGTCTGGGTGACGGGCACCGGCACGGACGGTGCTCCGCGCTCGACCTACCTCTACCACGTGGTCGACAACGACTGGTCGATGGCGGAGTACGGCCACCAGTGCGTCGTCTGGCAGACCGCGGTGAACCCGGTCATCGCCCTCGAGCTGCTCGCGAACGGCACCTGGTCCGGCTCCGGCGTGCTGGGGCCGGAGGCGTTCGACGCGGTGCCCTTCCTCGACCTGCTCACGGCCTACGGCAGCCCCTGGGGCGTCATGGAGGTCCCACGATGACCGTCGAGCAGCGGCGCCACCTGGCCACCGAGATCCCCGGCCCGGAGTCGCGCAAGCGCTTGGAGCTCAAGCGGACCTGGGTCGCCGACGGCGTCGGCACGGTGCTGCCGGTGTTCGTCGTCGAGGCGGGCGGAGGCGTGCTCGTCGACGTCGACGGCAACTCGCTGATCGACCTCGGCTCGGGCATCGCGGTCACCACGGTCGGCAACGCTGCCCCCGCGGTCGTCCGCCGGATCACCGAGCAGGCGCAGGCGTTCACCCACACCTGCTTCATGGTCACGCCGTACGACGGCTACGTCGACGTGTGTGCCGCCCTGGCCGAGCTCACGCCCGGCGACCATGCGAAGAAGTCCGCGCTGTTCAACTCCGGTGCCGAGGCAGTCGAGAACGCGGTGAAGATCGCCCGGCGCGCGACCGGCCGCACCGGGGTCGCGGTGTTCGACCACGGCTACCACGGGCGCACCAACCTGACGATGGCGATGACGGCCAAGGCGATGCCCTACAAGCACGGGTTCGGCCCCTTCGCCGGTGAGATCCATCGGGCGCCGGTGTCCTACCCGCTGCGGGACGGGCTCTCCGGCGCAGCGGCGGCAGAGCGTGCGATCGACGTGCTCGAGAAGCAGGTGGGCGCCGACCAGCTCGCCTGCGTCGTGATCGAGCCGATCCAGGGCGAGGGGGGTTTCGTGGTGCCCGCGTCCGGCTTCCTGCCGGCGATCGAGCAGTGGTGTCGCGAGCGCGGCGTGCTGTTCGTCGCCGACGAGATCCAGACCGGGTTCTGTCGCACGGGCGACTGGTTCGCGTGCGAGGACGAGGGGCTGGTGCCCGACCTGGTCGCGACGGCGAAGGGCATCGCCGGCGGCATGCCCCTGGCTGCGGTCACCGGCCGCGCCGAGGTGATGGACGCGGTCCATGTCGGCGGCCTGGGGGGCACCTACGGCGGCAATCCCGTGGCATGCGCCGCCGCCCTCGGAGCGATCGAGGCGATGCGCAGTCTCGACCTCGTCGCCCGCGCGCGAGAGGTGGGATCGCTGATGGAGAGGCGACTGCGCGCGATCGCGGCCGACCACCCCGTCGTGGCCGAGGTTCGGGGGCGCGGGGCGATGCAGGCGGTCGAACTGTGCCGACCGGGCTCGACGGAGCCCGACCCCGCGCGGACGGCCGCGGTCTCGTCGTACTGCCACTCCCAGGGGGTGGTCACGCTCACGTGCGGCACCTGGGGCAACGTGCTGCGGTTCCTGCCTCCGCTGGTGATCGGTGATGCGCTGCTGGAGGAGGGCCTCGAGGTGGTGGCAGAGGCCATGACCGCGACGAGGTGACGTCGGTCGCCGACGACGAGGACGGCTGAGGCCGCATGCGACCCGGGTGGGGCCGTGGTCAGTGACCCACCAGCGGGGCGAGGCGACGCGCGACCAGGCTCGGTCGCCCGGTGAGTGCCTCCTCGGCATCTGCGACGGACGCCATGCGCAGGCCGGCGTTGATGCCCAGCCACCGCAGCGGCTCGGGCTCCCACGGTGGCGAGCGATGGCCGACCCACGGCAGCCCGACCAGGTCCGTGTCGTGCCCGAGGACGAGATCGCGCAGGGTGCGTCCCGCGAGGTTGGTGGTGCTCACGCCGTCCCCGACGTAGCCGCCGGCCCACGCCAGCCCGGTGCGGCGGTCCAGCCCGACCGAGGCGCACCAGTCCCGCGGGATCCCGAGCGGTCCGCCCCAGGCGTGGGTCACCGCCGTGCCGCGCAGCACGGGGAACAGCTCGAGCAGGGAGCTCCAGAGCCGAGCGAACACCCGCGGCTCGTGGTCGTACGCAGGCCGCACCCGCGAGCCGAGGTGGTACGGCGCTCCGCGGCCGCCGAAGACGAGTCGGTCGTCAACGGTGCGCTGGCCGTAGACGATCAGGTGGCGATGGTCGGCGAACGCCTCCCGTCGGCGCAGCCCGATCACCTCCCAGGCGGCGGGAGGAAGGGGTTCGGTCGCGATGACCAGCGAGTACACCGGAGCCATCGTCCGCTCGTGGCCGGGAAGCTGGGGCGTCCACGCCTCCGTGGCCCGTACGACGATCTCCGCCGTGACCGTGCCATGCGCGGTCGACGCCGAGCCCGGCGCGATCGCGGTGACCCGGGTGCCCTCGAGCAGCCGGACGCCGCGGCGCTCGACCGCCCTCACCAGGCCGCGGACCAGGCGGGCGGGGTGCAGGACCGCGCAGTCGGGGGT
>NZ_SSXI01000116.1:0-614 GCF_004803405.1 Nocardioides sp.
GGGACCGGCGCCTCGCCGTTGCGGCCGTACATCGCCTGCAGGAGGTCGGCCTGCTCGGTCTTGGTCGGGAGCCCGGTGGACGGGCCGCCACGCTGCACGTCGATGACCAGCAGCGGCAGCTCGGTCATCACGGCCAGGCCGATGGCCTCCGACTTCAGGGCGATGCCGGGACCGGAGGTGGTGGTGACGCCGAGCGCCCCGGCGAACGAGGCGCCGATCGCGGCGCCGATGCCGGCGATCTCGTCCTCGGCCTGCAGCGTGGTCACCCCGAAGGCCTTGTGCTTGCTGAGCTCGTGGAGGATGTCGGACGCCGGCGTGATCGGGTAGGAGCCGAGGAACACCGGCAGGCCCGACCGGACGCCCGCGGCGACCAGGCCGTAGGAGAGCGCCAGGTTGCCGGTGATGTTGCGGTACGTGCCCGCGTTCATCTTCGCGGGCTTGATCTCGTACTGGACCACGAACGTCTCCGTGGTCTCGCCGTAGTTCCAGCCGGCCTTGAAGGCGGCGAGGTTGGCGCCGAGGATGTCGGGGACCTTGGCGAACTTCTTCTCCAAGAACGCGACCGTCGGCTCCGTGGGTCGGCCGTACATCCACGACAACAGGCCCAGCGCGAA